>CAZWNR010000172.1:0-7801 GCA_964635665.1 uncultured bacterium
GTTGCGGGTGGAGGTGTGTTCCGCAATTTCCGTACCTGCCGCCAGACAAAAGAGGCTGTATTGGCAGGTGGCATCTTTCCACAGCACCTTGCTGAGCACGCTGGAATCGGGAAACTCTAGGTGGTCGTGGAGTTGCAGGGTGGTGGTGGGTGGGGTGATGAGGTTGGTCATGGTGGGGATTAGGGTGTTGCTGATTACAGACGGTGGGATGCGTTAGCGCCAGCGTAACGCATCCTGCGAGGCTCACCTAAGGGCAAGGGGATCTGCTTTGGGGCTGTGCCGCTCGATGGGGGGATGAGATAGCCGGACTGGAGCTAGATAGAATAGGGCCATGGCGTTTTGCGGTTTTGTCTATGCCAGCCACCGTTGCCGTTAACCTGCCGAAAACCTTGCGGGTCAGCGAGGATCAGTTTAGGGCCATCGTTCAGGCCAACCCTGATTTGCGTCTAGAACTCACCGCCACGGGAGAATTGATCGCCATGTCGCCGACGGGGAGTGAGAGTGGGAGCTATAACTTTGAACTGGGTATCGACTTAGGAATTTGGAACCGTCGAACCGCTCTGGGAAAAGCGTTTGATTCCTCCAGCGGGTTTCGGTTGCCCAATGGGGCGATTCGTTCCCCCGATGTGGCTTGGGTGGCGATGGAACGCTGGACAGCCCTCAGCCCCGACCAACGCCAGGGATTTGCCCCCCTCTGCCCCGATTTTGTCATCGAGCTACTGTCGGCGACGGACGATGTAGCCACGCTTCAGGCCAAGATGCAGGAATATATGGACAACGGCTGTCGGCTGGGCTGGCTGGTGAACCCCAAGGCTCGCACGGTGGCGGTGTATCGTCCCGATGCGGCCCCAGAAACCATACCTTTCACGGCAACCTTATCAGGGGAATCCGTCTTGCCCGGATTTGAACTCAACCTCCATACCCTCTTGCCGTAGGAATTCGATTCCACCCCAACATCGGGGGAGGCAAGATCCCAGGGGTCTTCAAGACCCCTGGGATCTGGTGGATTACTGGTTTAGCACATCGCGTTTGTGGGCGGGGGCGGCGGCAATGGCGGCGACTTGGGCGCGTAATTCCTCAGAAACGCCGATTTCCTCTAGGGTGATCATCAAATCCTCGGCCACAGCATCGAAGTGATCGCCGTTGAGTCCGTGCTGTTGCACCAGTTCTTGGTGGGCCTCGCGCATGTAGCGGCCATCGTATTTATCGGTGCCGCCAAAGGCGTAGGTGAGGAAGGCTTTTTGGTGCGCCCGCTGCTTCACCATGTCCACATTGGCGAAAAAGTGCTTGATGCGGTCATCCTGAAGCACCCGTTCATAGAACTTATCCACGGCGAGATCTACCGCCGCTGCGCCGCCCAGTTGGTCAAATAAGGTCGTCATCGGCTCTCCTTTACAATAAAAAATGGTTGAGAAAACCCAGGGATTGCCAAGTATCTCGATCTAAGGTTAGCCTCGGTTCGGGTTATACCCATGGGGCTATACCCCCTGCGGCCCTCACCCCCAGGCCCTCACCCCGTGGGAGAGGAGGGCCAGAAACCAGCTTACCCCTAACACGTCCTGCCGCTAGGGAATTGGGGTCGCCTCTAGAATTTGCGCGATCAGGTCCTGGGGGCGGGCATTGCCGACGGGGATGAGGCGGTGGGCCAAAACGTGGGGGGCGAGGGTTTTCACGTCGTCGGGAATGGCGTAGTCGCGGCCTTCTAGGTAGGCAAGGGCTTGCACGGCGCGATAGAAGGCCACCGACCCACGGGGGCTCACGCCGAGGGTAATTTCCCGGTGGGCACGGGTGGCGCGGACGAGGTCGAGGATGTACTGCTGAAGGGAGGCTTCTAGGGCAACCTGGGCGCACTGTTGGCGTAGGGCCACCACTTCTTCGAGGGTGATGCAGGGCTGGATCTCGCGGCTAATGGCTCCGCCCCCCAGACGTTGCAGCATACTCAGTTCTTCGGCTTCGGTGGGGTAGCCGAGACTAAAGGAGAGGGCAAAGCGATCCATCTGAGCTTCCGGCAGGGGGAAGGTGCCCTGGTATTCCACGGGGTTCTGGGTGGCGACCACAAAAAACGGGTCGGGCACGGGGCGCGATAGGCCGTCGGTGGTGACTTGGTGTTCCTCCATCACCTCTAGCAGGGCGGATTGGGTGCGGGGGGTGGCGCGGTTAATTTCGTCGGCTAGCAGAATGTTGGCGAACACTGGCCCCGGCATAAACTGAAATTCGCCGCTGTTGGGGTTCCAAATGCTGGTTCCGGTCACGTCGGTGGGCAGCAGGTCGGGGGTGCATTGAATCCGCTGAAAGTTGCCGTCAATGCAGCGGGCCAAGGACTTGGCAAGCAGGGTTTTGCCCACGCCGGGAACGTCCTCTAGCAGGGCATGGCCGTCGGAAAACAGCGCCACCAGGACTAGCCGAATAGCCTCATCTTTGCCGACGATGGCTTTACCGAGGTTTTGAACCAGCGTTTCAATCCGATCTCGCATACCGTTGCCCTTAGTGTTCTAGTTCTGGTGCCTGCTTGGGTGACCTTCTAGGCTTATCATGCCCCCGATTAGCCCCAATTGCCTACCGGAGTTTTGGCGAGGGCGGCGAGGGCAGTTTGGCAGTCCTGCTCAATTTGGGCCTTGAGGGCATCGAGGGAGGGGAAGCGTTGTTCGGGCCGCAGGTGCTGGTTCAAAAACACCTGGAGGGACTTGCCGTAGAGATCCCCCGACCAATGCAGCAGATGGACTTCCACCGTGAGGCTTAGGCCCTGCACCGTGGGCCGGATGCCCAGGTTCATCACCCCCGGTAGGCGCTGCCCTGCCACGCCGCTGGCCCCCTCCACCCACACGCTATAGACCCCGTGGGGTGGCAGAAACTTATCTTCGGGAATGGCCAGGTTGGCGGTGGGAAAGCCCAGGGTGCGGCCCAGTTGCTGGCCCTTCACCACCCGCCCCGACAGACTGTAGGAACGGCCCAGCAGAGCTTCGGCGGTGGCCAGATCGGCCTGGGACAGGGCGGCACGAATGCGGGAACTGCTGATGCGCTCACCCCCTAGACAGGTGTGGGGTGTGATGTGAACGGTGACGCCGTAGGGCTGGGTGAGGGTTTGCAGGTCGTCTACGGTGCCCTGGCGCTTTTTGCCAAAGCAAAAGTCTTTGCCGACACTGATGTGCTGCACCTTGAGCTGCTTAATCAACAGATCTTCGACAAATTCCTGGGGGGTGAGGTTAGCCAAGGCCTGGGTGAAGGGCAGCAACACCAGTTGGCCCACGCCGAGCTGGCTAATCATCGCCGCCTTTTCGGTGATGGGGGTGAGGGCGGGTCGAGATTTTCCAGAGAAAAATTCCTGGGGATGAGGGAAAAAGGTCATCACCGTGGGGGTGGGCGTGGTTCGCAAGCCGCGCTCCCGCTGGGCAACCTCTGGAATGGGGAGATGGCCAGGAGCCTGCCCGGTGCGATGGCTCAGTCCTCGCAGGGGAGGTGGTTTAGGAAGGGCGGTCAACGCTGGGGGCGATCCCTGGGCTAGCGAGTCGGTATGGTCTAACCCTAGGGCGTGGGACGAAATCTGCTGAATGACGGCCTGATGTCCTAAATGGACGCCATCAAAGTTCCCCAGGGCAATGGCCGTTGGAGTAATGGCGGTTGTTAGGGAAGAGGTGATCCACACGCTTTACATTTTTACACAATCGCTCCCCCTGACCGCATCTAAGATTCGGGGCTGAGTTTCTAACGGACGGGCAGCAGGGTAGCGGGGGTGGGGGCATAGAGGTCGAGGGCCATGCCTTCGCGGGCGACGACGCTGTGGGGGAAGGCGGCCTTGGTATCGGCGGCTACTTGATCCATAAAGTCGTCGTCGTGGGCGGGGTCGTGGTGGAAGATCACCAGGGTTTTGACGTTGGCGGCCTGGGCAATTTTGACGCCCTCCTGCCAGGTGGAATGGCCCCAGCCTACCTTGCTCGATTTGGGATCGCTGTACTCGGCGTTGGTGTAGGTGGCGTCGTAGATCATAACGTCGGCATCGCGGGCCAGCCACAGGACGTTTTCGTCGAGGCGGTCGGGGAAATGTTCGGTATCGGTGATGTAGGCGGCAGCTTTGCCCTGGCAGGAGACCCGGTAGCCCACGGACTCGCCCGGATGATTGAGCAGGGCGTTTTCCACAATCACATCGCCAATTTTGACAGTCTCGCCAATTTCAATGTCGTGGAATTTTAGATCGGCCCCCATAATTTGCAGCGGCACCGGGAAGTTGGGGTGCAGCATTTGGTCGTTGAGGCGCTGCTCGATGGTAGAGCCGTTGGGGGCGATGGCTCCGTAGATATTGAACCGATTGCCCTTGACAAAGGCCGGAACAAAGAAGGGAAAGCCCTGGATGTGATCCCAGTGGGAGTGGGTGAAGAAGAGGTTGGCCTCGAGGGGCATGTGCCGCAGTAGGGAAACGCCCAGTTCCCGCAGGCCCGTACCGCCGTCGAAAATCAGGCGGTGGTCGCCCACCAGCATTTCAATACAGGAGGTGTTGCCCCCGTAACGAACGGTGGGTGCTCCCGGACAGGCAATACTGCCTCGAACGCCCCAAAACCTGACTAAAAACTGCGGGTTTAGCTCGGCCATGAATCTTTAGGTATCAAAAGGAACTTGGGCAGGTATAACCAGTCAATTCTGCCTTGGGGTAACGTTATCAGGATGGAGATCAGGATTCTTTTTATAGTAATGAAGTTTCGCGGTTCTGGTCTGTGATTTCCGTCAACACTAATTTTACTTAGCGACGGCCCTCATCGCCGTTTTCCCGCACCGATCTCTCCTATCGACCCAGCACCGCTGCCCCTTCGTAGAAAAAGATTCCGGCGATGCAGCCCGTCATCAGGGTGGCCAAGGTTCCGGCCCAGAGCGCTTTCCAAGCCAGTTCACTGATGTCATGGCGGCGGGAGGGCACGATTCCCGATAGACCACCCACGAAGATGCCCACCGAGGGTAGGTGGGCAAAGCCACAGAGCACATAGCTAACAATCACCAGGGCGCGGTCGCTCAGGGTGCCATCGGCGGAGAGTTGGCCAAGGGCGATGTAGGGCGGAATGGCGGTTTCTAAGAAACGACTGCCAATCAGCTGAGAGGAAATCCACAGCTCTTGCCAATCGAGGGAAACCCCCGTCAAAAACGTGAGCGGTAGGAAAATGGCCCCCATGATGTTTTGGAGGGTAATGACCTGAAAGACCTGACCAATGGCCCGCCACAGGAAGAAGGAACTGTCAGATAGCTGGGCCAACTGGCCAAACACAATATTCAACAGGGCAATTAACCCTAAAATGGCGATCAGGGCGGCGGCAATCCCCGTAGCCATTTTTACCCCGTCTAGTGCGCCTAGGATAAGGCTATCCATGGGGCTTTGGCGTTCCTCTTCGGCCATCTCTACGGTGGGCACCTGGCCCAGGGTTTCTGGTTCCTCGGTTTCGGGTACTAGAATTTTGGCCATTACAAAGGCGGCGGGAATGGTCAGCACCGAAGCCGCCATCAGGTGTCCGGCAATGGAAGGAAACGTGCCCCGCAAAAAGCCCGCATAGAGGCCCAACACCGTGGAAGCAATCGACCCAAACATGGAGGCCAGAATGGCGCAGAGTTCGCTGCGGGTCATGCTTTCCAAAAAGGGCTTAATGGCAATGGCCGACTCGATTCCCACAAAAATGTTCGCCGCCCCTGCCAGGGCCTCCGCCCCACTAATGCCCATCGCCCACCGAAAGAAGCGGGCAAATACTCGTACCAAGGGCTGAATGGCTCCGAGGTTGTACAGCAGCGAAAAAATGGCGGAGAAAAACACCACCTGCGGCAACGACCGAAAGGCAAAGATATAGCCCAAATCTAAATTTGCGGCCCCCAGCCGATCCCCCGGCACAGGCACAAAGGGATCCGTTAGAGCGCGGGCAATCCAGCGTCCGGCCCCCGCTGGCCCAGCCGGAGTTACATTGGGCACCAGAATTGGGCCAAACAGGAAGCGGGCCCCAGCGTCGGAGGCATCGATCAGGCCGTTCAACAGCCCGCTCAACCACACCACGGCATCGCGACTAATGGGCAACAGAAAAATCAGCAGCCCCACCACCAACTGTACCCCGATGCCCCATTGAATGATTTTCCAGGGCACCCGCCGCCGATCCTCCGACCCTAGCCATGCAATAAAGCACAATCCAGCCAGTCCCAGTAGCGAAATTAAACGCAGAGCCATGGTGCTATCCTTGCAAATCTGACCCCGATTATGCCGAAGATTGCCCCCAGCGCAACACAATAGCGACGGAGCTTAATGTGAATCCATCGATGCTGCCCTGTGGCCGATGTCAAGGGAGCCTGGAATGGCCTTCCTTGGTGTGGTTCTATATCCTCTCAGGGATCCCGAACTTCAGCCGTTCTAACCTCCGCAATGGGGGCTAGATTAGTCAGCATGGCTATCGGATTGAGGGTATACCTATGGGACAGGAAATTGAGCGGAAGTTTTTAGTGACGAATGATGGCTGGCGTACCGACGATCCAGGTCAGCCGCTTCGCCAGGGCTATATTCCTACCCAAGATGCCCGCACGGTTAGGGTGCGAGTGGCGGGGCAGCAGGGCTATCTCACGATCAAGGGGCCATCGGTGGGTATGGTGCGGTCAGAATTTGAATACCCGATTCCCCTAGGGGATGCCGAGACGATGCTGTTGACCCTTTGCCAGCCGCCCCTGATTGAAAAGCAGCGCTATCGCATTCCCCTGGACGATGTGGTGTGGGAAGTCGATGAGTTCTTTGGAGCCAACGCAGGGTTAATCATCGCTGAAGTAGAACTCCAGGCCCCTGATCAGCCCATTTCCCTCCCCGACTGGATTGGGGAAGAGGTGACCTATGATCTGCGCTATAGCAACTCCAACCTAGCTTGCCATCCCTTTACCGAATGGAGTTAACCTCGATCTTCCAATCCTCTTTAGAGGATTTTAGCTTTGAGGCAAGGCCTTCTAGTCCTTGCCTGGCCTCCATCGACCTAGGGTTTGGGTTGGGGAGAACCTGCATGGGAGGCTGGGTATTGCCGTCCACGCCATTGGGTGGGTCGCTGCCAGGACGACAGGGCAATGCGATACACCGCCGCTACATCCGCTAGGGGAGACAGCCAAAAGGCCCATTTTCCTGTAGTCTGACTGAGGTCGTAGGCGGATAGAACAGCGGCCTGCATCCCGATTCGCGTGAACAACAAGACCCCGTTCATCACCAGCAGCAGTTGCAGAGCCAAAGACCATTCGGCCCAATGCAGAGCTTTCATCACCATGAGCAAGGGCGTCAGGAGCCAGGGAAGTCCCTGTACTAGCGCCAGAAAAGCCACATCCCACCAGGTTTGTTCTGGCGTAGCGGCATCCTTAAGATCTAGGGAGCGGCCCCATTCTTTCCAGGTTTCCGCCAAACCTTCATACATGCGCACCTTCAGCAGGCGGCTGCCGTCCCAAAAGCCCACCTTGGCCCCTTGAACAGCGGCATTGCGGGCCAGAGTAACATCATCGCAAAAGGAGGTGCGGGCGGAGGTGTAGCCATCTAGGGACTCCAACAGCGACCGCCGCACCATGAAGCACTGCCCATTGGCCATCACTCGCTGGGGCTGAGAACCTCGATTTCCAGCGGGGCCAAAGCGATAGACCAGGGTCATTAGCAGGGCGGGCTGAAGCCACATTTCGCCGGCGGTTTTAAGAATAAAGCGAGGGGCGAGGGAGACTAGGTCATAGCCCTCCCGATCCACTGTCTGGACTAGGGCTGCAATTAACCCTGGCTGGGGCTGGGTGTCGGCATCAATGCCCAGAATCCAGGTGCTAGCGGGGGAGCTGT
>CAZWNR010000173.1:0-1189 GCA_964635665.1 uncultured bacterium
AATGGTGGGCAGTGCCCACCCTACTGCTTTCCCGTTTCCCCTCAAGGACTGCACCATGAAAGTTTTTGCAAAAACGGATATTCCGTCCCCGTCCTCGGACTCTCTCTCCTGGACGGCCCAATTGAGAGCTTGGCTTCCCGGTGTGGGATTAACCGGACTACTGGCTGCCCTGGCCCTGGGGATTGGCCACATCAGCCATAGCGTTGGAATCAAGCTGCTGAACCCGTTGCTGGTGGCGGTGCTGTTGGGGATTGCGGTGCGTCAACTGGTACCCCTGCCTGCGGTCTATCGTCCCGGCATTCAACTGGCGATGAAGCGTATTCTGCGGCTGGCGGTAATTTTGTTGGGCTTGCGGCTCAGCATGGCGGAAATCTTGGCCGTTGGCCCGGTGGGATTGACGATTATTGTCTCCAGCACCGTCAGCACCTTTTACCTCACAACCTGGTTAGGCAAGCGGTTGCAGGTGAACCCCAAACTCACTCGGCTGATTGCGGCGGGCACCTCCATCTGTGGGGCCTCGGCCATCGTGGCCACCAATGCCGTGGTGGATGGTTCCGAAGAAGACATGACCTACGCCATCGCCACCATCACCGGATTCGGCACCCTGGCCATGGTGAGTTATCCCCTAATCGCAGGATTGGGACAGCTTTCGCCCGAAACCTTTGGCCTCTGGTGCGGCGCTTCTATCCACGAAGTCGCCCAGGTGATTGCCACCGCCTTTCAGCACAGCACCGCCAGCGGCGACATCGCCACCGTGGCCAAGCTCTCCCGCGTGCTGTTGATTGTGCCGATTCTGTTGGGTCTAGGCTGGCAGGCGCGGGGATCTCAAGTCCCTGGCGGTTCCCCAAAAACCCTACCGATTCCCTGGTTTGTGTTGTTTTTTGCTGGATTGGTACTGCTGAATAGTTTGCAGATTTTTCCCACCGCCCTCAAGACTGCCGTGGCCCAGGTCAACCAAGTCCTGCTCTGTATGGCTCTGGCAGCCATGGGACTGGAAACCTACCTGTCTAGACTGGTCAACCTAGGGCTAAAGCCGCTGCTGCTGGCGGGGTTGTCTTGGTTGTTTTTGGCCCTGACCAGCCTCACCCTGATTCAGATCATGGGGTGACCAAATCACAGGGTAACCAAATCATGGAATAGCCAGACCATGGG
The DNA here is from genome assembly GCA_964635665.1 of uncultured bacterium. Taxonomy (GTDB): domain Bacteria; phylum Cyanobacteriota; class Cyanobacteriia; order Phormidesmidales; family Phormidesmidaceae; genus Nodosilinea. The sequence goes on from CAZWNR010000173.1 coordinate 1,153, forward strand.
ATAGCCAGATTATGGGATAGCCAGATTATGGGATAGC
>CAZWNR010000173.1:1289-7801 GCA_964635665.1 uncultured bacterium
ATGGGATAGCCAGATTATGGGATAGCCAGATTATGGGATAGCTATCCCACCATAGGTTTTTGGACAACGACATAGCTAGATGGGCCTGAAAACCAAGCTAGTCGCTACGCGAGCGTGAGGCCTAACGCCGTTTCAGCCACAGCAGCACCGCCAGGATAACGCCCACTAGAGGCAGAACCAGTAGGGCAAACACCCCTAGGCCAATCTGCTGCTGCACCGACATTGTGATGCGGCGGTTGGTCACCTCTCGGGGGCGGATAGACAGGGTGGCGTCGTCAGCTTGGCCCAGCCAGCTTACGGAATTGAGGAACACATCCCCATTGAGCTGTTGCTCGAACAGGCCATCGGTGGCAAAGGAAGCGTTGCCAATCACGACAAGGCGGGCTTCCTGGGGCTCAAGGTCGGCATTGTCAGGATTCTCAGCGGCAGGATCGGCGGGGTCGCCGTTCTCTTCGGTCGGGGCGGATTCCTCCGTGGCTTCATTGGCCGATGGGGAATCTGCTTCCGTGGCCGTTTCGCTGGGGTTAACCGGACGGCTAAGGGCCACGCCAAGGGTGTAGGGGCCGGAGGGGGGAGCGTTTTCGTCGAATTGCAGTTCCCCTTCGGCAGAGAGTTCTTCGGCGCGGCTTTGGGGGTTGCTGTTGAGGATGGGCGCAGCGGTCACCCCCGGCACCTCTTCTAGGTTGACGGGCCGCACCAGGGGGAAGAAGGAGCGCCCGGTGCCAAAGTCGCGGGTAATGGGGTGGTCGCCGTAGTCGGTTACGAGGGGGGCGGCGGGGCCAAGGCCGACCAGTTGCCCTGCGCCGGAGGTATCCAGCACGATGCGGTTGTCTAGGGTGACGCCCCAGGGATCCAGCAGGCCATCCAAATTGGGGTTGGTGCGCGGGTCGATCATCAGCATGACGCTGCCACCCTGATCCAGATAGGTCTTGAGGGCATTCACTTCGGCGTCAAAAAATTCCGTCGCTGGCCCCGCCACAATGACAACGCTGGCGTCCTCCGGTACGGTGGGGGTGGTGGACAGATCCAGCGGCTCCACGGTGAAGCCCTTTTCCCCTAGGGCGGTGGCGGCTTGGAGCAATCCGGTTTCGCTACCGTCGATGGCAAATTCTTGGTGGCCCTGGGTGAAGTAGGCTTTGAGGCTGCTTTCGGTGCCCAACTGCGCCAGGGTATTGGTGAGGGTACGCTCCGAGAGCCGATCCGAAGGGGTGAGAGTCTGCACGGGGCGACGAGTCTCGCCCTGCTCCACAAACACCATTCCCGGCTGGGTGACATTGAAGTCCTGCGCTAATCGAGGGTTGTCGTAGGGGTTGACGAACTCGAAGGCGAAGTTATTCCCCGCCCGCCGATAGCTCTCCAAAAGCTGCCGATCCTGGGGGTTTTGGTTGGGATCGAACACCAGCACCCGCGTCGGTTCGGCCAGGGCTTGCACCACCTGCTGAGATTCTGGGGCCAGGGTGAAAATCTGGTTTTCGGTCAGATCCACCCGGCTGGAGTAGCGCACCGCCAGGAAGTTCACCAGTCCTAAAATCGCCAGCACCGCCAGCACCGACACCAGGGCATTGGCCCCCGCCTCGGTGGAACGCTGACTCCAGAAGCGGTTGCGTCCATACTCGCTAAAGCCTAGGCCCACCACCATCAACCCCAGCCCGCCCAACAGCAGCGCCGAGGGCAGGGGCGTCCATCCCGCCACAAAGCCCGCAATGAGGCCCGCCGTAGCCAGGGCCAAACCGGGTAGAGCCAGGTACTTGAGATACTTCTGATAGGCCACCTTAACGTTCATGGAGCTACACCAAAAGGGACGGGTTGGGGGAAATTGACAGTAAAGGAGGCGTTAGTGGATCCCCCCTAGCCCCCCTTCGTAAGGGGGGAACCGGAGTCAAACTCCCCTGTTCAAAGAGAGAATCGACATCAAAGTCCCCCTTGTTAAGGGGGATTTAGGGGGATCCTCCCCCCTAGGAGCGTTGGAACCGCAGGGCTTCGACGGATTGGGCGGTGAGAAAAATGCCGAGGCCGATGAAGGACAAAAACAGCACCAAACTGCTGGAGTCGAACACGCCCTCGGTAAAGGTGGTGAAGTGGCGCAGCAGAGAGAGATGGCTGAAGGCTTCCCCCAGGGCACCGGGCAGCCCCTGGGCCACGGCATCCACCAGCCACAGCAGCAAGATTAGGGCAAAGGTCATAATCGCCGCCAGCACAGTGCTATCGGTGAGGGAGGAGACGAACATGCCCAGGGCCAGCAGGCTCGCGGCCATCAGCACTAGGCCAACGTAGGACAGCACAAACCCCGCCGAACCCACCGCCGGAGTGGCCGCCCCCAAGGCTACGGACTGGCTGACCATCAACGGCAGCACCATGCCGATGTAGAACGTCACCACCGCCAGCAGTTTGCCCAGGGCGACGGCCCAGTTGGGGATGGGAGAGGTGGCCAGCAGTTCTAGGGTGCCCTGCTTGCGTTCATCGGTATAAAGACCCATGGAGAGCATCGGCAGCACGAACATGGACAGCGACCCCAGCAGACCCACGTAGGCTTTGTTGAATTCGTAGGCCACATCAAAGGGCGGCGGCGGGGCCATGCCCATCTGAGCTGCTTGGTCGGCCATGGCGGCCTGGGCAATGAGGCCCTGCGGCCCTAGCAAAATCGCCACCAGAAAAAAGCCTCCCAGCAGCCAAAACACAGCCGCAATCACGTAGGACAGGGGCGAGGTGAAGTAGCTTTGCAGTTCCCGCTGATAGATAGCCAGGATGTTTTTGAAAATCAGATTGTTCAAATTCGGGTTTGCGTTAGTCATCGGGACGCCTCCACGGAGGGCACGGGGGGAGCACTGGGTTCGGTGGTGGTCAGGTTGAGGAACACGTCCTCTAGGGTGGCCTGCTGGCGGCGCAGTTCGTGTAGTTCTACACCCGCATGGACGAGGCTAGCGGCAATGGCTTGGCCTAGTCCAGCGTCCTGATTTCCCGTCACCCGCAAACGATGATGATGTTCCGGCAGATGATCGGGACTGAGGATCTCCACCTGGCGCACCTCGGCCAAGTGGGTCAGTAGGGGTTGAGCCTGGTTCACGTCGCCCTTAATTTCCACCTCGTAGGCCATTTCTCCGGCGAGGCGGGCCGTCAGGTTATCCGGCGTATCCGTCGCCACCACCTGGCCTCGGTTGATAATAGTGACCCGGTCGCAGGTCATACTCACCTCCGGCAGGATGTGGGTGGAGAGGATGATGGTGTGGCTTCCGGCGAGGCTTTTGATGAGCTGACGCACCTCGTTAATTTGGCGCGGATCCAGGCCCACGGTGGGTTCATCCAAAATGATCACCGGCGGGTCGTGAATAATCGCCTGGGCAATGCCCACCCGCTGTCGATAGCCCTTGGAAAGCTTGCGAATCAGCGTCGTGCGCCGATCTAGCAACCCACAGCGCTCCATGGCAATCTGTGCCCGCTGGGGCCGCATTCCCGCCGGGACGCCCTTAATTTTGGCCACAAAGTTCAGATAGCCCTCCACCGTCATCTGCGGATACAGCGGCGGTGACTCTGGCAAATAACCAATCCGCTGGCGCACCGCCATGGAATCGGTGTGGACATCGTAGCCCGCAATCCGGGCCGTACCTTCGGAGGCTGGCAGATAGCCCGACAAAATCCGCATGGTGGTGGTTTTGCCTGCCCCGTTTGGCCCCAAAAAGCCTAGAATCTCCCCCGGCTGCGCCTCAAAGGTGACATCGCGAATAGCCGGGGTGGAGCCATAGGTTTTACCGAGGTGCTCAACTTCAATCATGGACGCCTCTATCCGGTGGGATCAATGGACAGTTATAGCAAACAAGAGGTTCACTGTGGGCAGACAGGGTGACGGGGAGTCGGGAGTCGGGTAGGGGCGAGGTGCCCTCGCCCAACAGGTTGAATGTAGGGACGGACTTCACTCACCCCAAAGGTCTGGCTGAAGCTTGGATGGACTTTTGGCATACTGGGAGGTGTTGTCGCGGTTTTCTCAACGGTTTATGATTGGCACCTTTCAGCAAAGCCGCCTCCGCATTGAAGTCGATGCCGCCGCTGGGCAAATTCAGGCCAGCCTGCTCCAGCCCGATCAGTTTCGGCAATGGCTCTGGCCCCAGCGCTTCGAGGTTGGACTGCCCGAAACCCTCCAACCCCACCTCGTTTTTCACAGCTACCTCGGCCCGGTGGAAATCCGCCACGAAGTCCAGGAACTTTCCCAAAACCACCTGCGCCTGATTCTCTCTGGCGGCATTGATGGCTTCCATGAGTGGTACTGGGGAGATCGCTGGGTGCAGGCCCAACTGGAGGGGATTTCAGCGTTGCCCATCAGCCTCGGCCAAAGTTTGGTGATGGTACGCCTGCGTCAGTTTTTGGCCACCCCGTCCCCCGATCAGCCGTCCTAGACCGCCATCCCACGTTCCCAACTGTCCCCAACCACGGGTTTTAGGGACAACAAGGTCATTTTGAAAGGGAAACTTGATGCGAGGCAGGAAAACCTGTGCCCATACCCCAATCCTCTTCAGAGGATTTCCGCTTTGAGCCTTGGACTTTGAGTCCAAGGCTTTTGTGGGTCAACCAGCGTCGGCGCAGAGCCTATTTCACCTGGGTCACGATTTCACCTGGATCCCTATTTCACCTGGGTAACCCGCCAGCTCAGTTTGAGGTTGAGCCAGAAGTTCCAAATCGTCACCAAGCCGATGGCGATCAGGTTGGCGAGGTAGGCCCAGCGCTGGCCGAAGATCAGGTTGTACACCAGGTTCAGCACAAGGACGTTCAGCACCAGTCCGGCCAAACAAATTAAGTTGAACTTGAGAAACCGCTTAAATCGGGCCGATCTACCCCGTTGGCGCAAGCTCACATCGGCAAAGGTCCACAGATCGTTCCAAATAAAGTTGTTGAGGATGGCGATTTCCGCCGCCACGATCTTGCTTCGGGTAAGGGGAAATCCTAGGGCGGTGTGCAGCAGGTAAAGGATGGCCATGTCCACCACCACGCCGCTCAGCCCCACTAGGCCAAAGCGCAGGAACCGCTGCCAGGGAAAGCGTCGATGCCAGTGGGACAGGCGACCTCCGGCCCGCAGCCGCAAGAGGTGGTGAATGTAGTCGAGGTATTGCCGCCAGGTGACTTTACTGCTGCCCTCCTGGCGTTCTTGGAAGACGTAGCCGACTTCGGTGATGGTGTCGATGGTGCCTCGGCCCAGCACCTCTAGCAAAATTTTGTAGCCCTTGGGGTTGAGCAATGGCCCTGCGATGGCCTGCCGCCGCACCATAAAGAAGCCGCTCATGGGGTCGCTAACTCGGCCTACGACGCCCGGTAAAATCAGCAGTCCTAGGGTTTGGGCACCCCGCGATAGAATGCGGCGGGCCAGGCTCCACTCGCTTACGCCGCCTCCTTCCACATGGCGGCTGGCCACGGCTAAATCGGCCCCGGACTGAATCGCCTCCAGCAGCCCTTGCAGCACCTCTGGCGGATGCTGGAGGTCGGCATCAATCACCCCTAGCACTTGCCCCTGGGCCACCTGCCAACCGCGAATCACCGCCGAAGAGAGACCCCGTTCTCCCTGGCGACGCATCACCCGCAGTTGGGGAACCTGCTCCCCTAGGGCCAACCCCTGCCGCCAGGTGAGGTCGGGACTATCATCATCGACCACGATCAATTCGTAGTCGTTGGGCAGCACCGGATCGAGGATCGTCACCAAGGCGTTGATCAGCGGCCCTAGGTTTTGGCCCTCGTTGTAGGTGGGAATGATCAGGGATAGGGTGATCGGTGGATCGGCTAGGGCATTGGCTGGAGGCAATGCCGCCACCTGAAGCGGGCCAAGGGGGCAGGGCACCAGCCGTTGACGTTGGGAAACCATAGGGCACTGACTTAAAAGAACACCATCCGCCCTAGGGTTGGCCTATGCTAACGCCCGACCACTGACCCTAAACCCGGACAAAACCGCATTTTTTACATTTTCCAGGCCACCATCCTACCGCAGCCCCCTGGGGGTTCAAAATCCGCCCCGGAGAATAATCTCTAGGATGCTCTCGCCCACCACCCGCGAAATTGGCTCTAAAAAGGTTTCGATTCGTTCAAAGGCCGACTGAAGCTGATCTACTTCAAGGACGACGGTTGCGGTGGGGTAGGCTTGCAACACCTCCAGCAGGGTCACGTCACCATCGTCGCTGGCCGACAGCACTAGGGCCGACCGCAGGGCCTGCCGACTGGCCTCGCCACTGACTGGACGCAGGGTTTGCCCCAATTGATCCAGCAACCACTCCCCCGGCAGGCTGTTTAAGGCTTTATCTAAGACTACCGCATCGGTTTCTAGGCGATGGTTCAGCACCCTTTGCAGGGTTTCTGGTTGCTGATTGGCCTGCCGCAAAATTCCCTCCAGACTTGCCGGAGTCTCCCCGGTTTCCGCTAGGGCCGCTAAATCCGCCACTGCCACGGTGCGGCTCAGCCCTCGGTATCGAAGCTCCACCTCCTCAGCCGCAGAGACTGTAGGGACAGCGCCCATCAGAGCCACACTCGCTAGGGCTAGG
>CAZWNR010000174.1:0-7774 GCA_964635665.1 uncultured bacterium
TACCTCGACCCGCCCTACCATCCCATCAGCGCCACCAGGCACTTCACCAGCTACAGCCGCTACGGCTTTGGCCCCGCTGACCAAGAACGCCTCGCCCAGGTGTTCCGTCAACTGGCCGACCGGGGGATACGGGTTATGCTGTCAAACTCCGACTGCGAGTTCATTCGCAACCTGTACAACGGCTTCCCGATTCATGCCATCCAGGCCGCTCGCATGATCAACACCAAGGCCGGACGCCGGGGCAAAATTAGCGAACTGCTGATCACCTCCTATTCCTGATGGCTATCCATCTCATCCACGTAGGCGGGGCGGGCGGCCTGGGTTTGGGCGAGAAAATGGTACAGGCCATCCCAATCTTCTACCTCTACTAGGGCACGAATTTGGCCGAGTTGGCGCTGGTACAGGGCAATGGAGGCTAACAATGCCTCGCGGTTGTAGCGGGCCATCAGGGTACCCAATTCGGGAACACCGCCGCCCACACGGCTGGTGTCGCGAAAGCCGGAACTGGCCAGGGCTTGGGCCAATTGCAGGAGTTCAGGGTTTGGTTCCTGTTGACAGGCTTGAATCAAACTGCTGCTCACCATCACGGGCAGGTGGGAAATCCAGGCCACAGCTTGGTCATGTTCCTGGGGCGAACAGCAGTAGCGACGGGCCCCCAGTTGATCCACCAGTCCCGCCAGCACCTCCAAATCCTGGGGGGAGGTTTCCGCCGTGGGGGTCAGCACGTAGGGACGCCCACGAAACAGATGGGCTTCCGCCACCGCTAAGCCCGCCTCCGCCTTGCCCGCCATGGGGTGCCCGCCGATGAAGTGGGGCCAAAGGGCAGCGAGATCCGGCACCAAGGCCCCTTTGACGGAACTGACATCGGTCAAAATCGCGTCGGACTTGAGATGGGGCACCACCTGTTTGGCAATCTCAATCACCCTGTCGATGGGGGTACAGAGAAACACGACATCGGCCTCGGCCACCAGAGCGAAATCGGTGCCAGCGTGATGAACAACTCCTCGATCCAGCGCCATGGCCACCGTTTCAGTACGACGGGCCACCCCCAGCACCCGATGGCCCAACCGGGAAAAATCGAGACCGAGGGAGCCGCCAATCAGGCCCAGTCCAACAATGGCAATGGTATGCATAGGTTCAGAATCTGAGGGTTGAAAGAACAAGATCCCAGGGTTCTACTGCGGGATCTGACCCAAATCCTATCGGATCGGCCACAGACCCCTAGGATCTCTTGTGGCAAAGGGCCAGATCCCAGGGGTCTGCCCCGTAGCTAACCCAAAATCCTAGCGAGTCGGCCACAAACCCCTGAGATCTCTCGTAGGCAAGGGTTGACCCCACGGCGAGGAATCCGCACCAAGGGCTATCTATCGAAGACGAACCAAAACGGCTAGGATGAAGAGTACGTCCTAGAAAGACATAGTATGGGCGTTCTACCGCCGTCGTCGTTCCATTCCTTCCCCCATCATGTCCCTGTTTGACTGGTTTGCTAATCGCCGTAAGTCTGGCCCCATCAGCGAAGACCGCCAAGAGCGAGAGATTGCCGATGGCCTATGGACGAAGTGTGAGCACTGCGATGTGCTGACCTACACCAAAGATCTGCGGGCCAACCAGTGGGTCTGTGGGGAATGTGGCCACCACCATCGTATTTTTAGCGACGAGCGCATTCGCCAACTGATCGACGGCAATACCTGGCAGGCGCTGGATGCCCATATTCAACCCCAGGATCCCCTCGGCTTTAAGGATCGCAAGGGCTACAGCGACCGCATTCGCGATACCCAGGCCAAAACCCAACTGGCCGATGCCGTGCAAACCGGACTGGGCCAGCTAGACGGTCTTCCCGTGGCCCTAGGGGTGATGGATTTTCGCTTCATGGGCGGCAGCATGGGTTCGGTCGTCGGGGAAAAGCTCACGCGGATGATCGAGCGCGGCACCCAGGAACGTCGTCCTGTGGTGATTGTCTGTGCTTCGGGTGGAGCCCGAATGCAGGAGGGAATGCTGAGCCTCATGCAGATGGCCAAAATTTCTGGGGCGCTGCAACAACACCAGGCCGCCAAGCTGCTGTACATGCCCGTGCTCACCCACCCCACCACCGGGGGCGTCACCGCCAGCTTTGCCATGCTGGGAGACATTATTATTGCCGAACCCAAGGCCACCATTGGCTTTGCCGGACGCCGTGTGGTCGAGCAAACCCTACGCGAAAAACTGCCCGATGATTTTCAAACCGCTGAGTACTTGCGGGACCACGGCTTTGTGGATCTGATCGTGCCCCGCACCCAGCTCAAGGCCACCCTCGCTCAATTAATTCGCCTCCACCAACCCGCCCATTCTGAACCCATCAGCGTCGAGGCCCCGGCCCAATGGGCTAACGGGCTAAACCACAGTGCCCCATCCCACGTCATCGCGGAATAGACAGGATAGGCCCCCCGACCAAAGCCAGCGGCCTAGGTATAGACACCCTAGACCGCAGGAACCTGAGTAGGAGTAGGTCTAGGGTGGATTTGGGGAAGATCAGCGACGGATTAAACCACAGATTCAGGGGGCTTCCACCCCGGCAATACCCCGCCCCCTAGGGCTGATGGGGCAAGCCCAGTCAGGGCAAAGCGGTCGGTGACGAAATCACCGAGAAAACTTGGGAATGGCCCCCTTCGGTGGCATGATAGTCATTACTACATGGACTGATGGAAAATTTCCCACAGTCTGCTGTGTTGATGTCCATACCTGAGCCCTATACATTCGAGGAGAACCATGTTGAAGAGATGCATGTGGCTAGTTGCGGTCGCACTCTTCTTTATCAGCCAACTGATGATGGGAGAGGCCGTCGCGGCTGAGCTAGATGCGGCTACCCGCACGGTGCAGCTCAATCCTGAGGGAGACACTGTTGTGCTGTCCCTAGAGCAAGTGACCCGTGGCCGCCGCCAGTTTAACTACGCCTGTGGCACCTGCCATGTGGGCGGCATTACCAAAACCAACCCCACCGTGGGACTCGATCCCGACTCCCTGGCTGGGGCCTTGCCTCCCCGCGACAACATTGAAGCCCTGGTGGACTATCTCAAGGCTCCCACCACCTACGACGGGTTGACCGATATTTCTCAGGTTCACCCCAGCAAGATGAGTGCCGACATCTTCCCCAAAATGCGGAGCCTGACCGAGGAAGATCTCGTGGCCATCTCGGGTCACATCCTGCTTCAGCCCAAAGTCATTGGCGACATGTGGGGTACCGGTAAGACGCGGTTCTCCGCTCCCCCGATCTAGTGCATCACTCAGATCCCAGCATCGGGGATCCCGCTATCGGGTAACAGCAAGGGGCTACGGCCCCTTCTTTTTTAGCATTACGCTTTGGGCAAACCTATCCTGACCAACTACCTCAGACCTCAGAAGCGGTTGAAACCCCTTTGGCTGCGTAGCCCCCTAAATCTTTACATTGTGTCAAAGAAGGCGATAATAGCAGGTAAGATGCCATAGAGCGCTGAATTTCAGCCGCGTCATTGAACTGGAGATAAGCCTTTAGAGGTAGTTTATGAATCGTGTAATCCGTGCCGCCCAGCGTTTGGGCATTGCTGCGCTGTCCGTGCTGCTGGTACTAGGAGCTATGACCCTAGTCTCCGCTCCGGCCTCCGCCACCAACTATGACGTAAAAATGGGGAACGATGCGGGGCTGCTCGTGTTTGAACCCAGCACCATCACTGTCAAGCCTGGCGACAGCGTCACCTGGGTGAACAACAAAATGGCCCCCCACAACGTGATCTTTGATGCCGCTGGTAGCCCTGGAGATAAGGATCTGGCCGATAGTCTCTCCCACACCCAGCTCACCTTCGCTCCTGGCGAAAACTACTCCACCACCTTCACCAGCGACATGCCCGCTGGCACCTACACCTACTACTGTGCTCCCCACCGTGGGGCTGGCATGGTCGGCAAGGTGATCCTGGAAGGTTAGTCAGTCAGATGCTTTAGCGTTGGCGTAAGCCTTCCCTAGACCTTTCTGCCTCATCCCAAAAAGAGCGTCGCATCTGGCGCTCTTTTTTATTGGTCAAGAGGCCTAAAAAGCCAATTCAACCTCGGCCAGCACCAGGCCCATGGTTCAGTTACAGAACGCGAGTGGCCAAAAGCTGCTCTTCGAGGGCCGCAATGCGGTGGTAAGCTGCCGTCAGTTGGGCGGTGAGTCGCTGAATCTGAATGTCTTGGGAGAGGTTCACCTCAACCGTTTGCCGCTCCGACGGGGTGTAATCGCCGTCCACAAGAACGTCTTTGTGCTCACACATCCCGTCCAGACTGGGGGAGCTATAGCGTGGCAAGGGGACGTAGGGGGAGTGACCACCAATCCTCAACTCATGGCTGTCATCGCCAAGGGTGTGGGCTGACGCTAAAATCGCAGAAACCTGAGCATTTACCTGATCAATCATGTGGTGTAGGGCGTCAACTTTATCAGTTAAGACCACAACTTGCGCTTGGATAGAGTCCATAGGACGCCTATATGGGGAAATATCAATCCCTATCCTAAGTCGGGCCGTATAAATTCTTGCCGCTCTCCTGAATCATTTAACCTTTGTTCGATTAAGTTTTTAACAGTTTTCAATCATAGTAGTTTTACTCCTAGGGCAGATAAAGAACCTTGATCAACCATGGGGATTTGTAAGCTATTCCCTTGAAAGCTTTACACTCCAAGGCTTTCAAGGAAAGACTAGAACACCATGCAATCTCTATTTTCAGGCTATTTCTATTGGCTTCCTTGATTTTTCATTCCCGAAAAAACTGCAATACAGTGGATATCCCTTGGATATAGGGCAAACAAGAAACTAAAGTCCCTAATTGTTAGGGCGTTGTATCTTCCAGGCATGATTTCTAGGGATAAGCCCATTCCAGGGATAGATTTGACGGTTATCGTTCCGCAATCACCCGCCCTGGGCTAACAAAGGAAATCCCCTGCTGGGAGGCTGTGCTCATCATCACCGCCTCAATCACAGGTGAGCTGACTAAGGTAGCTGCTCGCCAGGTGACCAGAAAATTGGCCCCCGCGCCGCCCAGGGTGTTGCCACTTTCCACCACAATGGCCGTGGAAGCCAGGGGGCCGATCTCTAGGGGTTGGCTAAGGTAGGCGGTGACCAAGGCTCCGCTGGAGTCGTAGTAATCCACTGTTTCAATGAAAATAGCAGAGGCTGGATCGGTGTTGCGGAGGCTGAGGGTAGCCGTAAGCTGAAAGGGCCGACTGGGACCAAGGTCGTAGATTTCGGAATAGACCGGGACGTACACCACCTGTCCAGCAGCGATGGGGGGCAACTGGTCGGGGGATACCTCGATAACGTTGGGGTTAGACGCTAGGCCTAAGGGAGTGCCCGCCGTCGGCAGCGTGGCCCCAGCGGTTGAGTGGGTTGGTACCGTTGGTGCACATCCCGTTGTCCATCCCCAGCCCAGGACGGCACAAACGAGCGGAATCACCCTTGGACCGATGTTGCTTCCCGGTGGTCTGGTAAAACGAAACCCGATCTGCACCATAACTGCTGTCCTAACTTGAATGAAATGACTCGTTCAGCGGCATTGTCCGCCATGACTACCCGCCATAATCGTTGGACTGGCGAGATACATCCTTCCTGACCTTCTCAGGTCTTTAGCACTTGGGAGAAAGCTGAGCCAGTAGTGAAAACTGGCTAGGGGACAGCATCACGGTGGTAGTGGCCAGTCTAGACTAAACTATCTAGGGCGACCTAATGCAGTGTGGGAGAGAACATCAGCCATGAAGCGGCGAAAACTACTGGGCTATGCAGGATCTGGATTGATGGCCACCCTAGGCATGGAACTGGTAGCCAGTCGCCATGCTGTCCAAGCGCAATCGACGGATCGGCTGACGCTGCGCAGCCTCGGTCACACAGCTTTTCTGTTCACGGGCGGCGGGCAGCGTATTTTGGTCAATCCCTTTCGTCGCATTGGCTGCACGGCGGGGTTTCCCTCCCCGGCCCAACCCGCCGATATCGTCATGGTGAGCAGTCGCCTGTTTGACGAAGGCTACCTGAATGAACTGCCGGGCAACCCTAGAGTCCTCGCCGAGCCAGGGGTCTACGACTTTGAAAACCTGCGCATCCAGGGTGTGAGCACGCCCCACGACCGGGAAGGCGGACGACGCTTTGGCAACAATACCGTTTGGCGGTGGACCCAGGCTGGCATCACGGTGGTACACATGGGTGGAGCAGCGGCTCCGCTGCGGGTGGAAGAACAAATTTTGCTGGGACGACCCGATGTGTTGCTGGTGCCCGTGGGCGGTGGCCCCAAGGCCTATACCCCCGAAGAAGCGATGCAGGCAATTCAAGTGCTGCGTCCCAAGGTGGTCATCCCCACCCATTACCTCACGACTGCCGCCAGCGACACCTGCGACCTCAAACCCCTGGACGATTTTCTCGCGTTGATGCAGGGCGTTCCCATCACCCGTGCGCCCCAAGGTGCACTGTCCATTCGTCCCAGCGACCTGCCAAATGAGGGGATGCGGATTCAGGTGTATCAATACCCTCTAGCCTAGGGCCTCCCACCGCTGATCGAGCAGTCCCCAGCCCACCTTACTTCGAGGGGAGATCCCCCTCTCCCCCTTGTTAAGGGGGGATCCGGTTTCAAAGTCCCCCTTAACAAGGGGGGATCCGGCTTCAAAGTCCCCCTTGTTAAGGGGGATTTAGGGGGATCCCCACCTTGTGGACGAGCTACCCAGTTTCTGAACCGCTGATCGAGCAGCACGTGGTCTTCTGGGTAAGACGCCCGGTTCCTGGCTCAGTGGGTATCAAACGGGCGGTGCGTGGTGTTCGGCACAAATCCTGTTCCCCAGTCGATGTAATTTGGCTTTAGCCTAGTAATTGTCTAGTAAATGTTCTGACCCAGTAATCGACGTTCCCATGGTTGATATTTACGCCCAGCGTCGCCAGCGTGTGATGGACTTGATTGGCGGCGGCACCGCTGTTTTCGCCAGTGCGCCCACGGCGGTGATGCACAACGATGTTGAGCATCCCTTTCGCCAGGACAGCAACTTTTATTACCTGACTGGATTCAACGAACCGGATGCGGTCGCCGTGCTGGCCCCCCACCATGAAGAGTACCGTTTTGTGCTGTTTGTGCGGCCTAAGGACTTAGAAAAGGAAATCTGGTCGGGCTATCGGGTCGGGATAGACCTGGCCAAGGAACGCTACGGAGCCGATGAGGTTTACCCCATCACCGAACTGGACGAACATTTGCCCAAGTATTTAGAAAAAGCGGATCGGCTTTACTACCACTTTGGCCACGACCAGCACCTTAACCATCGGATGCTGGGCTACTGGCAACGCCTCTTGGGCACGTACCACAAGCGGGGCACTGGCCCCGTCGCCATTGAGGATGCCGGACTACTGATGCAAACCCTGCGACGGGTGAAGGACAACGACGAACTGGATCGACTGCGGCGGGCCATCGCCATCGCGGCCAAGGCCCACAACCATGCTCGCGAGATTGCTGCCCCCGGTCGCTACGAGTATGAAATTCAGGCGGAAATGGAGCATATTTTTCGCCTAGAGGGGGCCATGGGGCCAGCCTATCCCTCTATCGTGGCCTCCGGCAACAATGCTTGCATTTTGCACTACGTCGAAAACAACCGCCAAATGCAGGCGGGCGACCTGCTCCTGATCGACGCAGGCTGCGCCTACGACTACTACAACGCCGACATCACCCGCACCTTTCCGGTAGGGGGCCAGTTCACCGCCGAGCAGCGGATTTTGTATGAACTGGTGCTAGAGGCCCAACTCAAGGCCATCGCCGCCGTCAAACCCGG
>CAZWNR010000175.1:0-7757 GCA_964635665.1 uncultured bacterium
ACGACCATCTGCTCCATCGCCGCCGTCAGCAGGTCTTGCAGATTGGGAGTTAGCCCCGGTTCCACAAATTCCGCAATCACGGGCACGCTCGCCCCCTGGGCCATCAGCCAAGCCAGGGCTTCCGCATCCCGCACCGTGGCCGTTTCAAACAGCAGCGACCCCGTATCCACATGCACCCCTAGGGCCATTACTGTCGCCTCGGCCACCGTGGGCAAAATCCCCTGCCGCTGCATCGCCTCCACAACGAGGGTGCTGGCCGAACCCACCGTTTCAATTACCGTAGTTTGGGCCGGAACGGCCTTCTCCGTAGGAGGATGGTGGTCATAAATCGTAATGGGAATGTGCCGAGCCAGGGCCAGATCGATCCACTCCGCCGCAGGGCCAAAGCGATGGGGCAACTGGGCATCCACCAACGTTAGCGACCGGATTTGATTCGGGTTTACCGCCCGCCGCTCAATCAGCGGATATTCATCCCGATGCAGGGCCACAAACCGCTGTACCGTGGGATGACAGCCCCCCGTCAGCACCACCCGCGCCCCCGGTTGCAGCCGAGCTAACCCCACGGCGGCCCCCAGGGTGTCAAAATCGGCGGTGGTGTGGCACAGCACTAAGTCCATATCGGTTTCCCAAGGGGCGCGCTTTCTGATAGCTTACTAATTGAGATCACTGTGGCAATTTGCCTTGCCCTACTCAAGGTTAGAGGGTTTCAGCCCAGGGTTTTGATCCGGTTTTGCTGTCGCCGCCCAGCCTGGTCGAGGGCAGTCGTCTAAAGCCGTCTCATCGGAACCTGGGGTGCTCAACTCCTCCATTACGGCGCTTCCCAGGGTAAACCAGCTTAGCTGGAAGAATAGGGGCGCTGGCTTGAGGGCGTGGTGTCTTAAATCCCCTGCTGTGTTTAAGAGAGAGATTTTAGATGGTCATCCTGTTTCAGCTTGCCCTATTCGCCCTGGTTCTGATGTCCTTCGTACTGGTGGTGTACGTCCCCGTGGCCTACGCCTCCCCCCAGAACTGGGATCAGTCTAAAAAGCTCATTCTGCTCGGTTCGATCATCTGGGGCGTGCTGGTGGTTTTGGTCGGTGGCCTCAACTACTTCGTGGTTTAAGCCCTTCATGGTTTAAGCCCTTCATGGTTTAAGCCCTTTTGAGAAACAGCGTTCAAGGATTTTCATGGCGGTATTTGAAGGCACCTTTGCGGCGGCAGACTCGTTTCGGTTCGCCATTGTGATTGGGCGATTTAACGATCTGGTGACGGGTAAACTGCTAGAGGGGTGCCAAGACTGCCTCAAGCGCCATGGCGTAGATCCCAGCCCGGAGGGTTCCCAGGTGGACTACGCTTGGGTCCCCGGTAGCTTCGAGATCCCTCTAGTCGCCCGTCAGCTCGCCTTGAGCGGACGTTACGACGCCATTATCTGCCTAGGAGCGGTGATTCGGGGACAAACGCCCCATTTCGACTACGTTTCGGCAGAGGTGTCTAAGGGGATCGCGGCGGCGGGCTTCCAAACCGGGGTGCCCATCGTCTTCGGCGTCCTCACCACTGACACCCTCCAGCAGGCCCTAGAACGGGCAGGCATTAAGGCCAACCACGGTTGGGACTATGCCATGAGCGCCCTCGAAATGGCCAGCCTGATGAAGCAAATTCGTCGGGTCTCTGGCACAGGTACTTCTGGAGCCATGCTCCCTGGCCATGGGGGCACAGTCGTCGAAGCCAGCTCGACCATGATCTCCGACGCCGTTTAAGCGACTCCAAGAAAAATCTCAAAAGGTATTGACATTTACGTTACTTTTTGAGATTCTAGGTAAGGTCAAAACCGAAACACTTAAGGAACTCTTAACAACTGCTTCGGTTTTACATGCGGGTATAGCTCAGCGGTAGAGCGTCACCTTGCCAAGGTGAATGTCGCGCGTTCGAATCGCGTTACCCGCTTCTCTCAAGGTTAATGTAAAAAATTGGTGGGCTGAATTTCATTTCTGCTCCACAGGTTTTTGACGATTTCCTGTCCTTATCAATACACGGCGTTCATGGCTGGATAGGAACCATTGCAGGCTGCGGTGGGCAGGATAAACTCAATGCGTTCCCGTTGCAGGGCGAGGCTGTCTTGCACTCGGAAGATAAATTCACCGTAATCAGCCAGGTCGTCCAAATTAAGCAGGGTGAGGACGACTTCGGCAAAGAGCCACATCAGGCCACGGCTGAGTAGATTTTGCATGACATCCTCCGATCCATTTGGGGTAAGGCGGGGGCGGGCGGCTTGGGAATTCCGTATCCGTTCGCTCCGCTGGGTGACGATTGCGCTAGGGCAATGATTGAGAACTTTGTTAATAATCTTCACTTATTTTAACGATGAGCAAAAGTCATCAGCCATGGGCAAAGGTACGGATGTCTAGGGCGTATAGATCGGCTTTTCGCCCCTTGTTACGGAAAATTACAGGGACAGATCCCAGGGTTCTAGTTTGGGAAGGCAGGATTATCGCCGAAGGCTTAAAGAACCCTGGGATCTTTGAACCCCGGAATCCCTTGGGCTTTACGGCCACGTTGCCCCTTAAAATAGGGGTTTGTCCCTTGTTGAGAGTGCAGGTAATCCCATGACTGTCCGTGTTCGCATTGCCCCCAGCCCTACCGGGAATCTGCACATTGGTACGGCCCGCACCGCTGTGTTTAACTGGCTGTTTGCCCGCCACGAGGGGGGGCAGTTCATTCTGCGGGTGGAAGACACCGACGAGGAGCGCTCTAAGCCGGAGTTTACCGAGAACATTCTGTCGGGGCTTCGCTGGCTGGGCATGGAGTGGGATGAGGGGCCGTTTTTCCAGTCCCAGCGATTGGATCTATACCGCCAGGCGATTCAAACCCTGTTGGATAAAGGCTTAGCCTATCGCGCCTACGACACCCCCGAAGAACTGGACGCCATGCGGGAAGCCCAAAAGGCCAAGGGACAAGCCCCCCGCTACGACAATCGCCACCGAGATTTGACCCCAGAACAGCAGGCAGCCTTTGAGGCGGAGGGGCGTCCGGCGGTGATTCGTTTCAAAATTGACGACAGCCGCACGATTACCTGGAGCGACCTGGTGCGCGGCCCCGTAACCTGGCAGGCCAGTGACTTGGGCGGCGATATGGTGGTGGCGCGGGCCTCGGCGGCGGCGACCATTGGTCAGCCCTTGTATAACCTGGCGGTGGTGGTGGATGACATCGACATGGCCATCACCCACGTGATCCGAGGGGAAGACCACATCGCCAATACGGCCAAGCAGATTTTGCTGTACGAAGCCCTAGGTTCCACGGTGCCCGCCTTTGCCCACACGCCGCTGATTTTGAACCAAACCGGGCAAAAACTGTCAAAACGGGACGGGGTTACTTCTATTTCTGACTTTCAGCAGATGGGCTTTGTCGCCCCCGCCCTGGCCAACTACATGACCCTGTTGGGCTGGTCGGCCCCCGATGCCAACGAGCGCTTTACCCTAGAAGAGGCCGCCAAACTGTTTAGCTTCGACCGAGTCAACAAGGCCGGGGCCAAGTTCGACTGGGACAAGCTGGACTGGCTGAACAGCCAATACCTACACGAGATGGAACCCGCTGCCCTGTTGGACCTGGTGCTGCCCTACTTCCAGGAGGCGGGATATGCCGTAGATGCTGACGCAGACCGAGACTGGCTGCTGTTGCTGATGGCACTGATTGGCCCTAGCCTGACTCGCCTCACCGATGCGGTAGAGCAAAGTCGCTTCTTCTTCACCGAAACGCTGCCCTTTGCCGACGATGCCAAGGCCCAGTTGCAGCTAGAGGGCGTAGCTCCAGTGATTCAAGGCATTTTGGACGGCCTGGTTAGCCAAAATCCGACCAGCCTAGATGACCTGAAGGCCCTAGTGAATGAGGTAACCAAGGCCCAGGGGGTGAAAAAGGGCCTGGTGATGAAATCTATGCGGGCGGCGTTGATGGGTGCCCTGCAAGGCCCGGACTTATTAGAATCCTGGGCTATTCTGCGCCAGCGTGGCTTTGATGTGGCGCGACTCAAGGAGGCTCTGACGCTGGTTTAGGAATGGATAAATAGGTGCTTGGCGTTGCCGAATAGCGGTATGATTCCGCGAAACCTTTCAAGAAGGTTCTAACCTTTATAGGGTTCGGTGATTACGCTGATTCAGGAATGCTGGGCGCTTCGTAGGTCAGTACCGTAGCGTTTGTCTACGTAAATTCACACGGTAATTGCGATCCTACCGTGTGTTGCCCTACAGTAATTTGTGGATTCTAACGATGGCTATACCGGGGAAACACAGCCATGCTAGGGGCAGACTGAGCACGTTTATCTTTAGGAATCCCAAAATTACACTATGACCCACCATCATTTGCTATCCCAAGTTACGGCAAAAGTTCCCTGGGCCATTGCAGGGGCGGGGGCACTATCTTTCCTGGTGATAGGCGCTGGTCCCGCCCAGGCCATCTCCTTGGTGCCCCAGCAAGAGGGCGAAGTGAACGTTGGTTTTACCTCAGCCCTTGGGGGTGGAGACTACCTCAACCTTGGCCCCCTGTTCTCCTCCGTAGAGAGCTTGGTTGATCCTTCCACGGGCACCCAAAGCCGCCTATTTGTAGACCGCGCTGGCACCAACAACACCTACGGGGGCATCCGGTTCCTCGCCAAGGACATTGGAACCTCTGAAGGGTCAGGAGACTTTTGGTTCCGTCCAGTGGCCATGGCTGCCAACGGTATTAATCCCCTCGTGGAAAATGGCCAGTTGGAAGTGGGACTGTTCAAGTTCAACTTTGCCACGGTGATTCAAGAACTCAACATTAGCTGGTTCGACACCGAGTTTTTGAATGCGAGCAAAGGCCAAGGAACGAGCTATACCGTCGAGTATGCCGATGGTTCTACGGCCAGTGAGTTTATTAGCGCTGGTGCCAACAACAACCTCCAGTCCACCACCCTCAACAATGTGTCGTCGATTACCCTGAATCTGGGTGAGCGTCGGGGCAGCACAGGGGATGGTGTTAATTTCCAAATGGACGGAGTTCCGGCCCCGGCAGATGTGCCTGAGCCCTCGATACTGCTAGGGTTGGGGGCTCTGGTGGCAGCTGGCGTTGTTCAACGGCGACGCACCGTCCAGGGCTAGCTTGTTACTGCACAGACCCGAAAAGGCGTGGGTCTGTCTCGTCCCTTTCTCTCTGATATCGCGTATCGAAGGCTGTCCCTGGGGTTTGGGGTAGCCTTTTTTTGTAAAAAAAATCCCCAGCCCTAGGGCCGAGGACTTCATCAGGGTGCATCTACCTCTCTATAGTTCGGCGGTGGAGAAACGAATCAGGATAGTTTGTTAGGCGGTTGAGTCAGATTCGATTGGGATTACCCAGATTCCCTTGGGATCAACTGGGATCGGAGGGGCTAGGGTCAGATTGGTTTGAGATCAGAGATCCTTGGAGCGCGCCTAGGCATTCCTAAAGCCGCGCTATGGTAATCCATGGAGATCCAAAAGTTCTGCTATGGCAACCCCGTTATGTCCGACACCCTGAGCCTGACGGCCTACGATCTGTGGAAACAATACGACGCCAGACCTGTCGTGCAGGGGGTGAGCTTTGCCCTGCATCCAGGGGAAATTGTGGGTCTGCTGGGGCCAAACGGGGCCGGAAAAACCACCACGGTGGGGATGCTGTTTGGCACGGTGATCCCGACACGGGGCTTTGTGCAATTGGGGCCTTGGCAAATTCCGGCCCAGGCGGCCCAGGCTCGCGCTCAGATGGGTATTGTCACCCAGGCCGATAATCTTGACCCCGATTTTACGGTCTTCAAAAACCTCACCCACTTTGCCCACCACTACCGCATCACCGGGGCAGCGGCTAGGCAACGGGCGGGGGAATTGCTGGATTTAGTGAATCTGACCGACCGCGCCACAGCCCAGGTGGACGAGCTTTCTGGCGGCATGAAGCGGCGACTGGTGCTGGCCCGCGCCCTGCTGAATCATCCCAAAATTATCTTTTTAGACGAACCCACCACCGGGCTAGACCCCGATGCCCGCCAGGATTTTTGGCGGTTGGTGCTGCGCCTGAAGGCCCAGGGCTGCGGTATTTTGCTGACCACTCACTATATGGATGAGGCCCAACGCCTGTGTGATCGTCTGCTGTTGCTGCAACAGGGCCAGGTGATCGACGAAGGCACCCCCGATGACCTGATTTTGCGGGTCATGGGTCGGGAAATTGCTGAGGTGGAAGGCGTTGCGGAGGACATCATCAAATCCTTGGGTGAGAAGGCTGGGGTTTGGTCACGATCCTTTGGCAGTGGGTACTTGATTACCCTGCCTGACGATGACCCGGAAACCCTGTGGAGCCAGATTGAAGCTCACCATCCCACCCGCCTCCTGCGCCGACAGGCTAACTTAGAAGATGTGTTTCTTCGCCTCACCGGGAGCCTGCTGGAATGAAAGCCATCGCTGGACTAAAACCCGTTTCCGTTAGCCCTTGGGGGATTTATTCTGTCTGGTGGCGGCATTTCCAGGTCTACCGGAGCACTTGGCTGGTGAACTGTTTGCCACCCATTTCCGAACCGATTGTCTACCTGCTGGCCTTTGGCTATGGCCTCACGCCGCTGATTGGAGAAGTGCAGCACCTCGGCCAACCCGTTCCCTATCCGCAATTCCTGGCACCGGGAATGATCGCCATTGGTGTGCTGTTTCAATCCTTTTTTGAGGGAGCCTACAGCAGTTTCATTCGCCTCAATTTTCAAAAAACCTGGCAGGCGTTGCTCACCGCGCCCCTCAGCTACACGGACGTGTTTTTGGGGGATTGGTTTTGGGCCGCCACCAAGGGCAGCATCGCCGGATTCCTCACCGGACTAGTCGCCGTGCTGGCGAACCTCTACGACCTCTCCAGTCTGCTGCTGTCCATCCCGCTGATTGTGCTGGGTAGCCTGCTGTTTGGGGCCTTTGGCCTGCTGGTGGCGGGGGTAGTCAACAAGGTCGATCAGGTTAACGTGCCCATTTTCCTGGTGGTCATCCCCATGTTCACCCTCTGCGGCACCTACTTTCCACGGGATACCCTGCCGCCCCTGCTGGCCAAGTTTGCCGGATTACTGCCCCTGGCTTCCCTAGTAGATTTGCTGCGCTGGCCCCTGGGGTTGCCGCCCTGGTGGCCCCTTTCCCTAGTTTGGCTGCTGGCCTGGATGGGAGTCATGGCCCGCCTCGCTGCCCTACGGATCTATCCCCGGTTGTTTAGTTAGCCCGTACCAAATCAGATCCCAGGGTTCTTCTTCGCTGTGTCTGAAATTCGCTGTTCAAAACCGCAAGAACCCTGGGATCTCTGGATTGGGATCTCTGGATCTAAACCGACTGAGAAAACTGCCGGATGGTTTTGTTTCGCAGGTAGGTATCGAACACGGCAGCAATATTGCGAATCAACAACCGTCCAGCGGGGAGAACTTCGATATGATTCGGCGTCAGCCGCACCAGGCCATCGGCCTCTAGGGCTTGCAGGTCTTGGCGTTCGCGGGCAAAATAATCGTCAAAATCTTGGTCAAATCGGAGATGATATTTTTCTTCGATGGCGGCTTTGGATAGCTCAAACTGGCACATCAATTCCATGATCACCGTGCGGCGCAGAATGTCGTCTTGGCTCAGCACTACGCCTCGCTCGATGGGCAGCACGTCGGCATCCATGGCTTTGTAGAAATCCCGCAGGCCCTTGTGGTTTTGGGCATAGACATCGTGCAACATGCTGATGGAGGTCATACCAAAGCCCAGCAGGTCGGATTCGGGCTGGGTGGTGTAGCCCTGGAAGTTGCGGTGCAGCCG
>CAZWNR010000176.1:0-7747 GCA_964635665.1 uncultured bacterium
TCGATGAAGGCACCGTAGGGCTTGAGGCCACGCACCGCCCCCAGCACCACTTCGCCCACCTGTAGACCATTCATCTTGCGCTCCACCAGGGCACGACGGTGGCTGAGCACCAGGCGGTTGCGCTCTTCGTCCACTTCCAGGAACTTCAGGGGCAGTTCTTCGCCCACGAGATCTTCCTTGGGCTTGCGGGTGCTGATGTGGGAACCGGGAATAAAGCCGCGCAGACCCTCGATCCGCACCAGGGCACCGCCTCGGTTGGTGGCAAACACGCCGGAGCGCACGGTGGCGTCTTCCTGCTGAAGCTGGCGCACCCGCTCCCAGGCTCGCATGTACTCAATCCGGCGAATGGACAGGGTAAGCTGGCCATCTTCGTTTTCGTCGGTGAGGATGAAGAACTCGCGGGTTTCGTTGAAGCGCAGCACCTCTTCGGGGTGATCCACGCGGTTGATGGACATTTCTTGGATGGGCAGGTAAGCCGCTGTCTTGGCACCGATGTCAATCAGGGCACCTCTGGGTTCCAAGCTAAAGACAGTCCCGGTGACGGTGTCGCCAGGGTTGAAGTGGTAGTCGTACTTGTCCAGCAGTGCAGCAAAGTCTTCGTGTGTAAACCCGATTCCCGTGTCCTTTACGTCCTGATTGAGCATGCTAGTGTTTTCCTAAGGTTTTCTCCGTAAATACTGCGGTTTTCTGTGCAGACGTACAAAACAATCGACTCAGTGCTATAGAGGCTCGTACCGTACACAAACCGTATCGGCCCGAGACAGCCCGATAAACCCACAGGATTACGATTATAACCGATGGGGCCAAGATCTTGAAGAGGGGGTTTTAAAGATTCGAGGTCACGAAGACAATACCGGAGTGGTGTAGGTCAGGGGAGGCTCTGTTGGCTGGGGCAGATCTTCGGTGTATATCGAGGATTCGGTATCCTGGAGCTGGCTCAGGGTGTCGGTGAAGTCGCGGATGCCTTGGAACTGACGATAAACCGAAGCGAACCGCACAAAGGCCACTTCATTTAGCGGGCGCAGTTTGGTCAACACCATTTCACCAATTTCGGCGCTGCTCACTTCTCGGTGGTGGCGCTGTTGTAGTTCGGCCTCAATGTCATCGACAATGCCTTCCATCACTTGGGAGCAAACGGGGGTTTTTTCACAGGCTCGCACGATGCCGCGTAGGAGTTTGGAACGGTCGAATAATTCCTGGTCGGCGCTGCGTTTGATGACTGTCACCGGGACGTATTCAATGCGCTCATAGGTGGTGAAGCGGCGCTCACACTGGAGGCATTCTCGCCGCCGCCGAATGCTGCGCCCCGACTCAGCGGAACGGGACTCTAACACGCGATTATTGGGATGTTGGCAAAAAGGACAATGCATGGACACACCCCCAAGGGAGGACAACTTGCCCTGATCCCGGAGTTGCGATGGGATGAGTCATCGACTTGATGGAGGCAAACCGGGGTGGCATTCAGAACCTAGAAATCGACCTAAACGGCACATTTTCTAGCGATTCGCAGAACCTTAACTTGTTCTCTATATTAAATAGATTCTGTCCAAAGCGGTAAATTATTCCAGCCTAATTTCGCCATGGGGTTTACAGTAATTTATCTAGGACAGGGTAAGATCTCATCGTTTGGGTTTTAGGTGCTGCGCTACAAGTACCCTATTCCCTGCCAAATCGCATAATCACAACCGGAGAGAGCACCCCTGTGAATAGCTTCAACGCCAAAACGACCTTGCCCGTCGGCGACAAAACCTACACGATTTACAGTTTGCCAGAGGCCGCCAAAAGCCTGGGCGATGTCAGCCGTTTACCGTTCAGTTTGAAGGTGCTGCTAGAGAACCTGCTGCGCTACGAAGACGGGCGCTCGGTGACGGCGGAGGACGTGCGGGCGATTGCCACCTGGCTGCAAACCCAGACTTCCAACCGGGAAATTGCCTACCGTCCGGCGCGGGTGCTGATGCAGGATTTTACCGGAGTGCCTGCGGTGGTGGATCTCGCTGCCATGCGCGATGCCATGGTAAATCTGGGCGGCGACCCCAACAAGATTAACCCCCTGTCTCCGGTGGATCTGGTGATTGACCACTCGGTAATGGTGGACTCCTTTGGCAGCGACCATGCCTTTGGCGACAACGTGCAGAAGGAATTTGAGCGCAACCACGAGCGCTACGCCTTTTTGCGCTGGGGCCAAAACGCCTTCGATAACTTCCGAGTGGTGCCCCCCGGCACAGGCATTTGCCACCAGGTGAACCTAGAATACCTGGCCCAGGTGGTGTGGACGAAGGATGTAAACGGCGAAACCCAAGCCTACCCCGATACCCTGGTCGGCACCGACAGCCACACCACCATGATCAACGGCTTGGCGGTGCTGGGCTGGGGCGTGGGCGGCATTGAGGCCGAGGCCGCCATGCTGGGCCAGCCCATCTCCATGCTGATTCCCGAAGTAGTGGGCTTTAAGCTAACCGGGCAACTGCCGGAGGGGGCCACCGCCACCGACCTGGTGCTGACCGTGGTGCAAATGCTGCGGGCCAAGGGCGTGGTGGGCAAGTTTGTAGAATTCTACGGCGACGGGCTGGATCACCTCACCCTGGCCGACCGGGCTACCCTAGCCAACATGGCCCCGGAATATGGCGCGACCTGCGGCTTCTTCCCCATTGATGCCGAAACCGTCAAGTATCTAGAATTTTCGGGCCGCGATGCCGAACGCATTGCCCTGGTAGAAGCCTACGCCAAGGCCCAGGGCATGTGGCGCGATGCCAGCACCCCCGACCCCGTCTTCACCGACAGTCTCTCCCTCGACCTGGCCACGGTGGAACCCTCCCTGGCGGGGCCAAAGCGTCCCCAAGACCGAGTGCGCCTGTCGGATCTGGCCACCCAGTTTAAGACCTCGGATTTCCCCGGTTTCAGCGGCAAAGACTACGCCGAAAAGCGCTCGGTGCCCGTGGTCGGGGCCGATTACAGCCTCACCGATGGCGACGTGGTGATTGCGGCGATTACAAGCTGCACCAACACCTCCAACCCCTCGGTGATGATTGGGGCTGGCTTGGTGGCCCGCAAGGCCCGCGAAAAGGGACTGACCGTGAAGCCTTGGGTGAAGACCTCTCTCGCCCCCGGCAGCCAGGTGGTAAGCGACTATCTCGAAAAGGCCAACCTGCAAGAAGACCTCGATGCCCTGGGCTTTAACCTGGTGGGCTACGGCTGCACCACCTGCATCGGCAACTCTGGCCCCCTGCCTGCCCCCATCGCCAGCGACATCGATGAAAACGACCTGGTGGTCGGTGCCGTCCTCTCCGGTAACCGCAACTTTGAAGGCCGCGTCAGCCCCCACACCAAGGCCAACTACCTGGCCTCGCCACCCCTGGTAGTGGCCTACGCCCTAGCCGGAAACCTGGCCATCGACCTGAAGACCGATCCCATCGGCCAAGATGCTACCGGAAACCCCGTGTACCTAAAGGACATCTGGCCCAGCGCCGCCGAAATTCAGGAAGTCATGGCCCAGGCGCTCACCCCGGAAATGTTCCGCAGCCGCTACAGTAACGTGTTCCTCGGCACCGAAAGCTGGCAGCAAATCGACACCGTGGAGCAGCAAACCTACCCCTGGCAGGGCGAAAGCACCTACGTGCAAAATCCCCCTTACTTTGTGGAGATGGCCGCCAGCACCAGCGATCAGAGCTTTGGCAATATCCTCGGTGCCCGTCCCCTGGCCATCCTGGGCGACAGCATCACCACCGACCACATTTCCCCGGCGGGGGCGATTAAGGCCGACAGCCCCGCTGGCCACTACCTGGTGGGCAACAATGTCGTCGCGGCAGATTTCAACTCCTACGGCTCCCGGCGCGGCAACCACGAAATCATGATGCGCGGCACCTTCGCCAACATTCGCCTGAAAAACGAGATGGTGCCCGGTTCCTCCGGCGGCGTCACCAAGCACATGCCCGATGGCGAAGTGCTCTCCATCTACGATGCCTCGATGAAGTATCAGTCCGAGGGCACCCCCCTGATCGTGATCGCTGGCAAAGAGTACGGCACGGGGTCTTCCCGCGACTGGGCAGCAAAGGGGACACGACTCCTAGGCGTCAAAGCCGTGGTGGCCGAGAGTTTTGAGCGTATCCACCGCTCGAACCTGGTGGGCATGGGCGTGCTGCCGCTCCAGTTCACAGAGGGCACCCATCGCGGTGTGCTGAACCTAGATGGTTCTGAAACCTTTGACCTAACGGGCCTCAGTGGCGGCATCCAACCCGGCATGACCGTGACCTTGGTAATTCACCGGGCCGATGGCACCAGCACCGATGTGCCCCTACTCTGCCGCATCGACACCCTCGATGAAGTGGAATACTTCCTCAACGGCGGCATTTTGCAGTACGTGCTGCGTCAACTGTTGGCGGCGTAGCGAATTAAACACAGGGGTATCCTGATCCCAAATTCCCTTTGGTTACCCCCGATTTCCCGGTGGTGCATTGCGGCTAAACACGACAATTAGGGCGTTGTCGGAGAGTGATCTAGCCGCGAATGCACCCTACGGCTTGCCCTTTGGGCATCGGGGCGATGAGATACAGATTAGGTATTAGCCCCTGATTCTCCTCAATAATCGCTCATAAGAACCAGTATCCCTAGGGGGGTACTGGTTTTTGTTATTGGCTATTGGTTGTCGGCTAGATGCTGGCTAGGTTGGCTCGATGAGGTTGGTGAAGGCCTGCTGGAGTTCTCCGGTGAGAGTCTCAACGGCAGCCTTGGCGGCGCGGCGGGATTCGGCATAGGTGGGCCAGCGATCCGTCACGTTAATCGGTGTTCCTAAGGTGATGATGGCCTGTCTGCGGCCCAGCTGAGGGCGCTTGGGCACCGGGGTTCCCTTTACCCGTTCCACCATGTCGAACAGAATCAGGCTGGTTTCGGCGAGACGTTCGAAGCTGGGGGCCTCGCCCACATGGCTGCCGCTCACCGCCACGAAGCTTTCCACCAGGCGCATGTGGCGCAGGTGCATTCTGGCCTCCTGGGCCACCCAGTTGGCCAAGCCTCGGTCAAAGGGAGACAGGTGGTCGGGATGGTCGATATCTTCGCGATAGATCCAATTCCACCCCGCTTCCTCTAGGCGGCGGCAGCGGGTTTCTAGGCTACCGCTGTGGGGCAGGCCAAAGAACCGTTCTCCCACCTCCAACGCTCGGTTGAGCAGGGGTTGCAGTCGCTCACCAATATTCCCCGACTCCGATAGCGCCTTGGACAATTCCTCCCCAGATTTCCCCATTTCTGGCCATGGCCCCCCATGGAAGCGAGCATAAAACTGCTCCATCTGCCCCAGGAGATGATGGCCCAGGGGCAAAAGCCGCTGGTAGTAATCTGCGGCGGTGGCGGTGGGTGAAAGGGATTGCACCGTTAGCCCACAATCCGCCTCCAGTTGGCTGAGTAGACGGTTCAGCGCTTCCCAATTGGGGTTGGGATAGACATACTGCAACCCCACGGGCAGTAGGATTACGGTCTCTGGCCGCTGCGCCTTGTGCAGGTCTTCCACTGCCCAAAAGGCCACCTGGGCCGTACCGGGTTCTAGGGGGCTAATCACTTCCCCATGGCCGTTGGTGGCCCCCTCTGGGGCAATGGTGACCGGGAAAGGGCCGTTCACCAAATGTTCTCGCACCGATTTTAGGGCCTTCAAATCCAGCCGCCGCCCCCGATGCACCGGAATCCCCCCCATGCTGGCGAAGAACCACTCTAGCCAGGCCCCCGCCCACAGCGGCATTCCTCGGTCGTACATAAAAAAGCTGTGGATGGGCCGCTTCAGGGAAATCCCCATCCGCCGAGCCGCCTGGGGTACTAGCCGCGAAAACAGATAGGACAAACTGAGGGGATCATCCACCTGGCTATGGCGAAAGGCCATTAATAAACGAATCTCGCCCCGCTGAAATCGATGGAAGAGATCCGCCAGCACCTCTGGATTTTTGCAGGTGACCGGCCAAATACCCACGGGCAACCAAGGCCGCAGCCGCACCCGCAACAATAAGGGCAGCAGGGCATAGCCCCCCCGCACCACCCAGGCGCGATAATGGGGCGGAATAAACTCTAGCTTGGGTTGAACCTTTTCAGCCTCAGGCAAGGATCCCTCCAGCGTCATCAATAGCATGAAGTGAGCAGCGCATGGGCACCATAAACCCCATCGATGCTGGGTTAGCGTAGCATATCCGGGAATCCGGGAATCCGGGAACGCTAATCCTCAGGTTCGCTTTCTAGGCGCTGTTTAGATTCCTGAAGCCGTTCTAGGTGATTGGGCTCCACTTCGGGATAGGCCAAATTGAGGGATTTCAGCTTTTGGTGGATGAAATGGGCCACCGCCAACCGAGTAAACCACTTATTATCAGCAGGAACAATATGCCAAGGTGCCCACTCAGTGCCTGTGTTGGTAAACACATCCTCATAGGCGTCTTGGTAGTTATCCCAACGGGCACGGTCTTCCACGTCGGATAGGGCAAACTTCCAGTTCTTCTCAGGGCGATTGATGCGCTCTAAAAAACGACGCTTTTGTTCTGCCTTGGAGACATTGAGGAAGAACTTCATCACGATGATGCCATTGTTGACTAGGTATTTTTCAAAGTTATTGATTTCCTCAAATCGCTGCTTCCAAATGTTGCCCTTACGGGCGCTCGGTGGTAGCTGTTGCCGATCCAGCAGGTGGGGATGAACCCGTACTACTAGAACCTCTTCGTAGTAAGATCGATTAAAAATTCCGATATTGCCTCGCTCTGGCAAACACCGAAAAGACTTCCAAAGATAGTCGTGATCCAATTCCTCAGCGGAGGGCGGCTTAAAGCTAAATACCTGACATCCCTGAGGATTAACCCCAGACATCACATGCTTGATAGTACTATCTTTACCTGCTGCATCCATGGCCTGAAAAATCAGCAGAAGAGCATAGGTATTTTGGGCATAGAGAATATCTTGGTAGCGGGCTAGTTCCTCAATTCCTGCTTGAAGATAGTCCTTGGCCTCTTTCTTTTTGAAGTCGCCGATAAAGCTGGGATCAAAATCCTTGAGTTTAATTTTTCGCCCAGGCTTAGCCATCATCGTTTCAGGCTGCATGGCGGCCACAAAGGATTTAGAGTCCATAGGACGTACCGTAGAAGATTTACTCTAGCAAAACGCCTTTTTGGACGATTTAACCCAGACTTAAGGAATATTTAGCTTCATGGGTGGACAGTTCTCCGAACCCTCACGATGCCATGGCACAATACTGTCTATGGGTAATCGCTATTTCACAGGCTGCGCCGTTTGGGCGTTTAAGGATTGGGTGGGGTCGTTCTATCCCAAGGGCAGTAAGTCGGGGGATTTTCTGCGGCTCTATGGCGAACGAATGACCGCTGTGGAGGGCAACACCACGTTTTACTCGATGCCCGATGCCAAAACCATTGAGCGCTGGGCCGATACGATGCCCCCCGGCTTTCGGTTTTGTCCTAAAGTACCCAAGGTGTTTTCCCATCAAGGAAAGCTGCTGCCCCACCTAGAAGCCACCCAGCGGTTTATGGAAACTCTGTCACCCTTAGGGGATCGTCTTGGCCCGGTGTTTCTGCAACTGCCGCCCACCTACAGCCCTGCGCTGGGGGCCGATTTACGGGATTTTTTAACCCAGTGGCCCCGGCAGCGCTATCCCATGGCGGTGGAGGTACGCCATCTAGATTGGTTTGCGGCACCGATAGCCAACCGCCTGAACCAAATACTGACGGATTTGGGCGTGGGGCGGGTGCTGTTGGATACGCGCCCCATTTACGAC
>CAZWNR010000177.1:0-7709 GCA_964635665.1 uncultured bacterium
CACCCCCCGGGATAGCAGCGCGGATTGATCCCTCCACCAGCCTCCATACACACTGGAAACCCCCACCACCAGCACCCGCCGGGTTTCTGCTGGGGGATTCCATTGTGAATGGCGGCTGGTGGACGGATCAATCCGATCTGCTATCCCTGGGGGTGCAGCATCGCCTAGAGGATCATCTCTCTTCGGCCAATCCAGCCTTTGTCGGCCTCACCCAGGCCGAGGTGCTGAATGCCTCTGCCAACTCCTGGGGGCCACGCAATGAACTGGGCTATGTGCTGCGCTTTGGCACCTTCGAGGCTCAAGTGGTGCTGCTGGTGATTAACACCGACGATCTGTTCGCCGTCGCCCCCAATAGCTACGAACTGGGCCGCCACCCCGCCTACCCTACCCGTCGCCCGCCCCTAGCCCTGTGGGAGGTGCTCCACCGCCGCCAGCCCTACCAGATGAGTCCAGAACTCCAGGCCCTCCACGACCAGCCTGGGGATCGGGTGGGGGTGAACCTAGAGGCCATCCGCCAGCTTAACCAGCGAGTGCAGGCGACCCAAGGACGGTTGCTACTGGCCATGACCCCCCTACGGCGAGAACTGGAAGCCGGCGGCCCCCGCGACTATGAACAGGTCGCCCGTCAGCGCCTAACCACCTTTGCCGCCGCCGAGGGCATCCCCTACCTCGACGTTTTGCCCCTCTTCCAAGGCCAGGATCACGCCCCCCTCTATTTCGACCATATTCACCTCAGTGCCCAGGGCAACCAGGTGGTGGGTCAAGCCCTTGCCCAGTGGATCATCGACCATGGTGCAGATCGAACGATCTCAACGGATCCAGCCCAGGGTCAAGGCCCAGATCTCCGCCTGGGCAACCCTGAGATCCCCTCAGAACCGCAGGATTTAGGCGATCCTTGGTAGATTCGAGCCATCGGAACCCAGGGGAGACAGGGGGGCATAGCGACGGCAGACTGAACTTCTAAAATCCCTGCTAATCAAGAGTTTTCGTCGTTTAGACGCGATTTTGTCTAGGCCCCAGACCGGCGAAAAAGCCGTTAACTTTCTTAAAAATGCCCGAAATCTACATAAATTAAAGGTTTGAGCGATCCACTTTGGGAAAGTTGCCCTTAGAATGAGTCAGTGAAATTCTGTGTTTACAGGGGTTTCAGCCATTCTGACGGGTAGAGTCCTAGGGCATTGATTGCCTTGGGGGAGTCCCCTAGATGCTATCCCTCTACTATTCCCTTTCCCATAGGAGACAACATGAATAAAGGCGAACTCATTGATAAAGTTGCTGAGAAAGCATCGGCGAGCCTAGATAAGGCCATCACCAAAAAAGATGTGGATTCTGTGATTACGGCAACCATCGACGCCATTATGGAGGCGGTGGCCGAGGGTAAAAAAGTTACTCTGGTGGGCTTTGGCTCCTTCGAGCCCCGCGAACGCAAGGAACGGGAAGGTCGTAACCCCAAAACTGGCGATACCATGGTAATCCCAGCCACTACCGTTCCTGCATTTTCCGCCGGTAAATTGTTCAAGGAAAAGGTCGCGAAGTAGGGCCACCTACCGATTTTCAGTGCTAAACGACCAGTCTAATGGATCTCCTTGCCGAGACAGCGAACATTCGGCAGTTTCCTAGGGTACTGGTCGTTTTTTGTGCAGGTTGTCCCAACTCCCCAACCATCGCCCCAATCCTGCCTGGCTACCCCTAACTCCCTATGGTTGCGGCAAATAAAGGCGATCAGGGCGTTGCCAAGGGGAGGTATGGCCGCGTAGGCCCGTGACTGCGCCCTAGGGTTCTGTACTTCTAACGGGGCGGTTCATTTTCTAAAAATGAACCTTAGCGAACAGTCTGAACCCTGGGAGAGGATCTATGATTTTCCATGCTCTTTTTCGGCATTGGCGTTCCATGACCCCTGCGACCACCCTTGAACCCACCCTCAAGACCGCGCCCTCTGAGCTTCAAGTGATTCAAATGACGAAGCATTTTGGATCATTAGTGGCCCTTCAGGACGTCAGTTTAACCCTCACACCAGGGACGTTCCACGGTCTGCTGGGAGAAAACGGGGCCGGAAAAAGTACCCTAGTGAAATGCATCATGGGCTTCTATGCCCCCACCTCCGGGGAAATTTTGGTGGACCGCCAGCCCCACGCCATTAAAAGCCCCAAGGACGCCCATACCTATGGCATTGGCATGGTCTATCAGCATTTCACCTCCGTTCCGGCCATGACTGTAGCCGAAAACCTGGTGCTTTCTCGCTACAACCACCGTCAGCTGATCAACTGGAAAACTGAGTACGAGGCCCTCCAGGCCTTTATGGAAGCCTCCCCCTTCCGGGTCGATTTGGATCTGCCGGTGGCGCAACTGGCGGCGGGGCAAAAGCAAAAGCTGGAAATCCTCAAGCAGCTTTACCTGCAAAGCCGAATTCTGATTCTCGACGAACCCACCTCGGTGCTCACCCCCGATGAGGCTGATGAGGTACTGGGGTTACTGCGGGAGGAAGTGCAGGCGGGCCACCTGAGCGTTCTGCTGATCACCCACAAGTTTCGGGAGGTGATGGCCTTTACCGACGAGGTCACTGTGCTGCGGAAGGGTCACCTCGCGGGCCACGGATCGGTGCAGGATCTCACGGTGGCCGATATGGCCCACATGATGCTGGGAGAAGAGCGTCAAACCAAGGATATGACCAAGGTATCCCACAGCGACGCTACTCCCATGCTGGAAGTCCACGGACTGGCGGCCCACCGAGATAACGGCCTCGATGCCTTTGGCCCCCTCGATCTGGCGGTGTATAGCGGCGAAATCGTAGGCATTGCCGGGGTTTCGGGCAACGGGCAGCGCGAACTGGTGGAGGTTCTAGCGGGTCAGCGTCCGGCCACCCAGGGCGAGATTCACATCAACGGCCAGGTCTACGGGGCCACCCGCACCGAAATGACCCAGCTTGGGGTCTGCGCCCTGCCCGAGGAGCCCCTGCGCAACGCCTGCGTGCCGGGGATGAGCGTGGCCGAAAACATGGCCCTGCGCAACTTTGACCGTCCACCCCATGCCAAGTGGAATCTGTGGCTAGTGCTCAAGGCCATGCGTCAAACGGCCCAAGAGTTAATTAATCTCTTCTCCGTCAAAACCCCCTCCCCCGACACGCCCATTCAAAACCTGTCGGGGGGCAATGTGCAGCGCGCCGTCTTAGCTCGCGAACTCTCCTCCCCCGACATCAAGCTGTTGATCGCCGCCAATCCTTGCTTTGGCCTAGATTTTTCAGCGGTAGACTTCATCCATAGCGCCATTGTGGAGGCCCGTAACCGAGGCGTAGCGGTGCTGCTGGTGAGTGAGGATCTCGATGAACTGCTGGCCCTCAGTGATCGCATTTTGGTGATCAGCGAAGGGCACTTTGTGTACGATAGCCCGATTGAATCCGCCGATGTGAAAGAAATTGGCCATCGCATGGCGGGACATTAGTCTCTCGGAGCTAAGCCTTTTGGCGCTTTTGGAGAGCATTCAGCATCTGCTGGCGAACCGCCTCTGCCCAAAGGGCAAAGTCTTCCCGGTTGTGCAGGGCATCGCTGGAGGCTGGCGATGGGGCTTGGCTAGCAGGACGGGGCGTCGAAGGCATGGTGGAGGATCTCCTTAGGCGTAGAGCAGCGGCGACCAAAGGTAGTCGGCAGGAACCATGACAGTATTGTTCCCATGGCGGCTACCTTGCTTCTGATCTAACAAATTTTCTTGTTCCTTGGCTGTACGGCTATGCAGAATTTGCATGGTACAGAAATGAGCCGACATAATCCTCAAATTTGCTGGCCTGATGGATCCCGCTGGGTGTTTCCCTATAACTTCGGCAGGACTCGGCCCAGCAGTTCTGGCGGCAGCTTAGAGAGAACGGTCTGCTGTCCTGTCAGACCAAGAATCTCGAAGTGCAGGCGCACAGAATACACCAGCGCCTCGGCCAGCATATCCAGTTGATCGGGCTGATTTTGCCAGCCCTGGTGAGCTAATAAATAGTGACCCAGGGCGGCCTGAAGGTGCTGCTCCCGTTGGGCTTGCTGGTCGGCGGGTAGGGCCAGGGCAACTTGGTCGTGAACAATGCCCGCACTGTGGCAGGTCGCCCACACATCAAAGCCCGGAGGCTCCGGTGGCGATTGCTGAAGGGCCTGTTCCACCGCATCGAGGG
This sequence comes from uncultured bacterium, assembly GCA_964635665.1. GTDB lineage: Bacteria > Cyanobacteriota > Cyanobacteriia > Phormidesmidales > Phormidesmidaceae > Nodosilinea. Next base: position 4,148 of record CAZWNR010000177.1, read on the forward strand.
CCGCTTCGTAGGCCTCCACCGCCTGGCGCAGGCTTAGCAGACGTTCTTCGGGCTGCTGCATCTGCTGCTGGGCTAGGTTCCAGTAGGCGGTGCCCAGGTTGTTTTGGGTGGCGGCACAGCCCGCTGGCGTGGTCGCCAGGGTGCGATAGACCAGCGCCGTTTGGTAGGCATCAATGGCCTGTTCTAGCCAGGGAATTGGGTGTTCCTGCTGGGCCAAACTCCAGTAGGCAATGCCCAGGTTGTTTTGCAGCATGGCGTACTCCTGGGGCTCTGCCTGGGGAATGCGATGGCGCAGGGCTTCCTGGTAGGCGGCAATGGCTCGACGGAGATGGTGTCGAGGCTGGTCAAGCTGGGATAGCCGCCAATGGATAGCACCTAGGCTATTTTGACCATCGGCGTAACCGATGGGATCCGCAGCGGCGGGGGTGTATTGCAGGGCCTGGGTGTAGGCCTCCACCGCCCGTTCTAGGTTGGCTTGGGGATCCCCTAAGTTGGCCAAAAGCCCATACACGCTGCCAAGGTTGCTATACAGCCGCCCCAGGGTACTGGGGGCGACACTCGTCTGGCCTTCAATGGCCCGTTGGTAGGCGGCCACACTGCGCTGGAGCCACTGACCCATCCCCTCCGGTTGGGTTTCCAACTGCGCCCGCATCCAGTACAGGCTGGCCACATCGTTGAGGGCATCGCACCAGTCATTTTCCCCCTCTAGCAAGCCATCAATGGCCCGCTGGTAAACCTCTAGGGTAAACTCCAGCACTGGCAAGCCCTCCCCCCCCGGCGCAATGTGCTCGCGACAGAGTTGGCCGAGGGCCAGGTGTGCCCTGGCGAGGGTTAGCGGCCCGGCCTGCTGTTGGTAGAGCAGTTGGATGTATTGCCCCAGGTGATCGATTTGGTCGTGGTGGGCGAGGGCCGGGGGAAACACTAACGCAGGTTGCGATAAAGCTGGAAACCGAGGGGAGGGAGCAGGTGCGGTATCTGGAACCTGGGCCTGGAAAAACGACGAGGGCAAGGCTGGCTCTATGGCTGGGGATGGTTCTTGGGCCTGGGTAGATAGCCCCAGGGAATCGAGCCCCTCGGTTGCCGGGGTTCCTGAAGGAGGCAAATCCTCCCAGGCCAAATGGGGCATGGGCGAGGCTAGCGGTGCTAGATCGGTCAGTGGCCAATCCAGGCTCCAATCCGTCGGTAAATCCGCTGGGGGCATCCCACTCGCCTGGATACCTGCGATGTCTAGCCCCGTCTCCAGCCCCGTGGTGGGCTGATGCTTCAAGCCATATTCGTCGCGCAACGGCATCCCAGGGCGGATTGACGTTGGGGCATGGGCCGATGGGGCAGGCTCTCCCTCAAACTCGTATAGCCCGTTGCGAGAGCGCCAAAACCCAGGCACCACCTGCTGAATTTTACCCAGCCAAGGCCGGGGCACCCACACCAACAATCGACAATCCAACTGGGTTAGTAGGGCATCCACCCGGATCAGGGAAGCCAAAAAGCGGTTTTGCACCGTGGGCGACTGCCGTGTGAGGGTGGCCACCCCCAAAATTTGAAAGGCCGGAATCATACCCGGATTTCCCCCCAGCCGTCGCTGCTGCTTCAACCACAGCAACACCTCCCGTACCAAGTCTGGACGATCTGCATCCACCCGCAGGGTTACCAAGGGCGATTGATCGGCCCGCACCTGGGGGTTACGTCCGCCCGATGGCAGGTAAGGATTGAGGTCGGCTTCCAAACGCTCAGTCAATTGATCTTGTAACTCGCCATCATCACAGACCGCAATTAAGAGTTGTCGTCGCAACGACAGCTGTAGCGCCGCCCGCAACTCTTGATAGGCCGCCTGGTTATGCCCCAAAAATGTCTGTGAATTCAACGAAATAGCAGCAATCACGGCAGGGAGGTGAGGAGTAGATAATCGACCTTGCCCAAGCCCAGCTCAAGCGAATTGCCCAAACGAAGCAATCGACCCCAAGCTAGCCCTGGAAGGAGTGCAACCCAATATCCAAAAGTTTCGCCGATGCCCTTAAAAACCCGGAGGATTGGGCTGCCCCTTAACTAAAGTTTCATCACTGTCACACTGCTTCAGGACAGAACCTGTGACACTTCCCCCGCCGGGTGTCGCCCCGCCGTTTCTAGGTGCGGCACGGTGGCACACCCCCCTGCCCAAAGCACGGCTAGACCGTTATACTTAAGAGTGCTTTTGCTGGTGTAGCTCAGTTGGTAGAGCAGCTGATTTGTAATCAGCCGGTCGCAAGTTCGAGTCTTGTCACCAGCTTTCTCCCGAAACCCCTGACGCATAAGGCTTTCAGGGGTTTTTTGTTGCCTGTCCGCCTCCGGCCACTGAGGACGTACATACTAAATTGACGCCCAGGATAGGTATTTTTTGGGCTGTTTGGGTGTAAATTGGGTGTAAATTGGGTGTAATTCAAACGTACTGACGAGGTTCCCCCGTGTACTCTAAAACCCCCACCGGCAAAGCTTCTAAAGGCACTGTTGCGGTAATCACTTCTAATGGCCGGTTGCAGCTCCGATTCCGATATGCTGGCGAACGGCATTACGTTTCTATCGGGCTGTCTGACAGCCCAGAGGGGCGAAAACTAGCTGAGATGAAGGCTAGAGAGATCGAGTTAGACATTCTTTCCGGCAACTTTGACCAAACTCTGGCAAAGTACAAGCCTCAGTCGGCCATGAGCGTGGCATCGCCAGATATTACACCCAAAACTACACCCAAGCTAAATGAGCTGTGGCAGCAGTATGTAGATGCTAGGAAGACTGGCAAGTCTCCTGCCACGATTCGGATGTACGGGTGGGTAACCAACCATCTGGAAAGATGTCCCCACAAGCATCTGGCTGACTCTCAAGCCGTGTTTGACTGGTTTACTACTCATGTGCCTGCTGACTCTGCTAAACGGGTTTTAATGCACCTGGGGGCCTGCTGCCGGTGGGCAAAGCGGTCAGATATCATTGACTCAAACCCGTTTGATGGCATGTCTGCTGATGTCAAGGTTAAGAAAGCTGGGACAGAGGAGGAAGAGATTAACCCCTTTACCCGCGACGAGAGGGATCAGATTATTGCGGCCTTCAAAGCAAATCGGTATTACGGCTACTACGCCCCTCTGATGGAATTCTTGTTTTTTACGGGGTGTCGCCCATCGGAAGCGATCGCTCTTCAATGGAAGCATATTGGATCCAAAGTCATCACCTTCAGGCAAGCGGTGATTTATGACGGTAGAAGGCTGGTGCTTAAGGAAGGGCTCAAAACTCAGAAGTTGAGGCGGTTCCCGGTTAATGCCCAATTGACCGAACTACTGGAGTCGATCAAGCCCTCTTCGGCTGATCCTGAAGCGTTGGTGTTTCCTAGCCGGGAGTTTAAATTCATCGATTGGCACAACTTTACAAACCGCGCCTGGGCTAAGGTGATGGCTTCTTTGCCAGAAATTGAGTACCGCAATCCTTATCAAACCCGGCATACGTTCTGTAGCCTTTGCCGAGAGGCGGATATTCCAAGCATCCAAATTGCTAAGAGGATATTTGAAAACCCGGAGAGGGAGTATGAAACGCTTCAGGCGAGCCT
>CAZWNR010000178.1:0-7671 GCA_964635665.1 uncultured bacterium
CTGGCTTCCCAGCCCCAATCGGATTGTTCTAAAATAGCCTCAGCAGGCACAGTAAACCTCGACTAACCCCACCAATGTAAGTCCATGCCCGTTGTCGCCGCTAAATCTTACGTAGAACATCGCAACGATACTTACTGGGTCGAAGGAACCCGCGTTTCCCTCGACTCCGTTGTTTATGACTTTCGCAATGGATTATCCCCTGAAAGCATTGTTCAATCCTTCCCATTGCTAACCCTAGAACAAGTGTATGGAGCCATCACTTTCTACCTAGCCAACCTCACCGAGATTGATGCCTACCTAGCCGAAGAAGAAGCTGCCTTTGATGCCATGCCCCAACCCCTGCAAAGCAGCGATCCAGCTTTATATCGAAAACTTCTAGAAGCTAAAGCTGCAAAGCCGCAGGTCAAATCGTGACGATTCGTTATCAAGCCGATGCTGACCTAAATCAGACAATTGTCACAGGGGTCTTGCGACGAGAACCCAAAATCAACTTTCAAACCGCCCTAGCCGCTGGATTAGAAGGCGTTAAAGATGCAGACGTATTGATGATTGCTGCCACACAAAAGCGCATCCTTGTCAGTCATGATCGAAAAACAATGTCGTCAGAATTCGCTGAATTTATAGAAAGCAACCAAAGTTCAGGCGTAATCATTGTCTCCAGAAAGCTATCCATTGAAGCCACCATCGAAGAATTGCTATTAATTTGGGCCGCATCCAGCGCAGAAGAATGGATCAATCGTATTGCCAAACTACCCCTTTAAGGAATTCTGTGCCCTGGCTCATTTGTGCCCACTGGCTTGGCTTCAACTTTGAGCAATCAGCGAGCATTCCAGGACTATAGAACATATGTATTTTTATTAGATTCACTCTGCTAGTCTGATGCAAAGTACGATACGCTGATTTATATCCGTAATGTATGGCTAAAAAACTATCGCTTTGGATTTTTTGTTCATCATGGAGACCTGACCATGACAGACTCAAAACAGCGTATGATACAAGCCGTCGTAACCAAAGCCAGCCTTCACGCACCCAAGCAAGATGCTACTTACTGGCGCACACAATCTTATATCGACAGGCTTAGAGCGCTAGAACCTACATTCCACAGGTTGACGATTGTTTTTTCTCGTGCGTGACCTGAGCCGATCACTGAAAGTCTCTCCAGCAGAGGGTTTCAGGAACAGATCAGTTTACTGACCTAAGCAGTAGCTTAACGATTCGCAATTATCCAGGCTGTGGACTCCGAGAACTGAGATCGCCATTTCTCAAGGCTTTGGGGGAGCGCAATATCCATGCATAGCGAAAATTATGTATCAACCTGCGGAATGTAGGTTAGAAGCGAAGAAAACGACGATTCACTTTTCAAACGCTCCCTTAAGCAAAGGTGACCGTGACCTGATGCGGTTGCAGGTATTGCTGATCGAGGACGGTTTGATCGAGGGACTCGACGGAGTCTAGTTGGGTGGCCAGGTTCTTGAGGGCATCCAACTGGCTGCTGAGCATCCCGTTAATGTCCACCGTTAGAGTGAGGTGAGTGGTGGTGACGCGGCCTGCAACCCGTTGAGACTTCAGGGTTTGCCAGGATCCTTCGTAGGGTAGCCAGGCGTAGTCGGCCAGGTTTAGGTTCAAATTGGGTGTCCAGGGGCGACCTGGATAGACCAACACCTCTGGGGCGGTGGCCATGCCAAGGGGCTGGATTTCAACGCGGGTGGCCCCGAGGTTGACCAAAAGGCGCAGTAATTCCTGTTTTCGCTCGTTGAATAGGGCAGAAAAATAGTTGGCTACGGGTAGGTAAACCTGGGGTTTGGCGGGTAGGGGATGCTGGCGGTAGTAGCGCTGACCCACCGGATGTCCTGGTGGAAACTGAAGCCCCGTGGGTAGGGCAATGATGGGGGCTTTATCGACCAGTGTGTGGTACCAGTGGTCTAGATCAACGCGGGCAAGGGCTTGATAAAGCAGGCGCGAATCGTGATCACGCTTGCGAATCAGGTGGGTTTCGCTCATTTCGGCGGGGAGGTTGTCCCCTAGCAGGAGTACAATGGCCCAAAACAGAGCGGCGGTGCTGCCGGGCAGTTGTAGGGCAGTCAACACCTCCAGGGAATTGATCGCGAGCCCCGTGTGGATCATTAAATTCTGGACGGATCGGCGCAGGTCTAGCTCCGCCCGCGAAATTACCACGTCCCTAGCCTGAAAGTTGTGTTCGATGGGGTCTTGAAAATCGTTGGCCGTCTGCCCCGGAGCCAACACATGAAGCAGGGGCCGATAGCTAAAGCCCTCATTGGAGGCTGAGGAGCGTCGCCGGGAGGATTTAGACCGGGAGCGAAAAATCATGGGCTTCGTTTTACGCCTATCTTACTCGTCACCGATTAGGCTCGGTGTGCCCTTTACATCGAATCTAGGTTTTCCTGGAATGATAACGGGAGAAGTCGGGTACTACTTGACGGCTGGCTTTGACTGATACAACATCGAAAAGTATTGATTTTTCGATGTTGGGTTCTGCTATCGCGCCACCCAACAAGTCCGAGATTCCTTGGTGAGTGTTGGGTTCCGCTTCGCTGCACCCAACCTACTTTGGCGATGGGGCAGGCAATTAGGGTTTCCTCACCCTTTATGCACCATCTAGCCGTTCTGCGAGATCCATCCAGCGCTCCGTGGCGGCGTCAATTTTGGCGGAGAGGGTGGCCAGTTGCTCCGAGAGACGGGTCACTTCTTCGTAGTCGCTGGGGGCATCGCCGTAGAGGCGTTTTTCAATGGCTTCCTTTTCGGCTTCTAGCTCTGGAATTTGGGTTTCCAGTTGTTCGTACTCGCGCTTTTCTTTGTAGGACAATTTTTTGGCCTGTGCGCCGTTAGTCGATGTTTTTTTCTCTGAGGTGGAGGCGCTGAATTTGGCCGTTGTGTTACTGGCCGCTTTAGCTGCTTCTCGCTGTTGTTCCTCGGTCCGTTCCTGCTCGGCTTTTTTGTAATCTAGATAAACAGAATAATTGCCGGGATATTGACGCAGAATGCTGTTTCTTTCAAAGGAAAATATGGTATTGACGGTGCGGTCGAGGAAATAGCGGTCGTGGGAGACCACAATTACGCAGCCGTTAAATTCCTCTAGGTATTCCTCTAAAACGCCCAGGGTTTGCACATCTAGATCATTGGTGGGTTCGTCTAGAATCAGCAAATTGGGGGCCGACATCAGCACTTGCAGCAAAAAGAGTCGCCGCCGCTCGCCGCCGGAGAGTTTTTGTAGGGGGGCGTATTGTTGATTGGGGGTAAACAAAAACCGCTCCAGCATTTGGGATGCGGTGATGGTGCTGCCGTCGGCGGTGGTGACCAGTTCGGCGGTTTCCTTGAGGTAGTCAATCACCCGCTGTTCAGGATTTTTAAACAGGTCTTCGGAATGCTGATCAAAATAGCCGACATGGATGGTAGTACCGATATCTACGGTGCCGCTGTCCGGTTCTAGGCGTCCGGTAATCACGTTCATCAGGGTAGATTTGCCGACACCGTTGGGGCCAATGATGCCTACGCGATCATCGGGAGCAAAGGCGTAGGTGAAGTCCTTAAAAAGCGTCCGTCCTTCGTAGCCCTTGGCCACGTTTTCCAGTTCGATCACCTTCTTGCCAATGCGGCGGCCAGCGGTAGAAATATCGACTTTGCCAAGGGCTTGTTTGAACTCGCGGTTCTGCATGTCGCCAATGCGATCAATGCGAGCTTTTTGTTTGGTGCTGCGGGCCTTGGGGCCACGTTTTAGCCATTCTAGTTCTCGCCGTAGCACTCCGGCATGTTTCTTTTGGGAACTGACTTCCGAGGCTTCGGATAAGGCTTTTTTCTCTAGGTAGTAGGCGTAGTTTCCGGCATAGCTGTAGAGGTCGCCCCGGTCGATTTCTAAAATGCGGTTGGTGACTTGATCCAGAAAGTAGCGGTCGTGGGTGATCAACAGCAGCGCCCCCCGAAAACCACTGAGGTAGCTTTGCAGCCATTCCACAGATTCTGCATCCAGGTGGTTGGTGGGTTCGTCCATCAGCAGGGCATCGGGGTCAGATAACAGCGCCGCCGCAATGGCCACCCGCTTGCGATAGCCGCCAGATAGATCGCCCACCCTGGCGTCAAAGTCTTCAATGCCCAGTTTGCTGAGGATCACCTTGGCGCTGGTTTCCAAATCCCAGGCATCGGCGGCGGCTATTTTCTCCGCCACCACCGACAGCTTGGCCATCAGCCGATCCGCGTCCCCCGTGCCCTGGGCTAGGTGGTGCGAGAGGTCTTCGTACTCGCGAATCAGGGCCATGGATTCCCCGGCATCGGCAAACACCTGCTCTAAAACGGTGTGGTCGGCCTCAAAGTCGGGTTGCTGGGGCAGATAGACCACCTTAGCCCCAGGGTTGACCCAAAAATCGCCGCCATCAAAGGGTTCTAGCCCCGCAATCATCTTCAGCAGGGTGGATTTGCCGGATCCATTGGTGCCAATCAGACCCACCTTGTCGCCCTCATCGAGGCTAAAGCTGGCATCGCGCAAGATTTCCTTGATGCCAAAGTCTTTGTGAACCGAACGCAGGGTAAAGAGGGCCATAGAACCAGAGGGAATTAACAGGAGTGGGGAAGCGGCGGTGGAGAATGAACATTTCTAGCTGACAACGTCTTTGGTCATGGACTGAGTCACAATCTTCGCCATTATCCAGTGTGAACCATTCCTGGCCGGATAGACGACGGCAGACTAGGGTGAGGGATCTTCAGGGCATCCATCGATTCATGCCTAGGGTGCATCGGTAAAGCCATGCACCATCCAGAGCCAGGATGGCCCACTGTCCTACAAATTTCTTAGGATTACGGCCTAGATTACTGTGGGACAATCTGCAAGGTTTTGTCCACTACCATTCACCTCCTCGCCCCCTATTCCCCTGGAGAGATGCACCATGAGCGATAGCCCTATTCAAGTGATTGTGGCCGCCTTTAACAGCCCCGACGGAGCTGGACTGGTGATGGACGAGATTAAGCAGGGCAAGCGGGATGGCCTGATTGGGATCCTCGATGCCGCCGTGGTAGTGAAAAACGCCGAGGGCAAGCTCAAGATTACCGATGCCAAACGCCGCAGCCGCAAGGGTTTGATCACAGGTGGCGTGGTCGGTGGCCTGATTGGCTTGGTGCTGGCTCCGCCGGTGGCGGCGGTGGCCGTGGGCGGTGGGGCCATTGGGGCCCTGGTGGGCAAGCTGCGCAGTGCGCCCCTCAAGGCGGAAATGAAAGACCTCGGAACCGCCCTTCAGCCCAATACCTCGGCGATTATCGCTGTGATTGAGCACACCTGGGTGGAAAAACTAGAAGCCGCCCTCGCCGAGGCCGGGGCTCAGCTCATCCGTGAAGTCATCAAGGCAGATATTGCCGAGCAGCTTGAGGCCGGGGGCAACGTTCTCTACACCGCCGGGGCCAGCAACGACGCCCTGGGGGCCGCCCGTGTCGCCCAAACGGGCGACAGCCTCAGCATCGGCGGCGTGGCCATGACCGACGACGGCCTCTTTTTGGAAAGCGCCGAAATTCTCCTGACCGGCGATGAAGCAGAGGCCGACGAGGAAGAGACCCCTTCCGCCGCCGTTTAGCCACCCTGGGCCAACGAACCGGGCGCGACAACCGCGCCCCTACTGCATGGGGATCATGTAGGGGTCAGGTCTCCTGACCCCAGGGCGGATCTGAGTTCTAGCCAAGGTTGTCGGCCCATCAGGCGCTAACCTATCCTAGGGTTGGTTGTATGGTTAACTCGTTCTGTATCCCTTATCCCTCTGCCCATGACTCCTTCGGCTTCGTCCCCGGCCTCGATGATTGCCGACGAGCTAAATCTTCGCGACACCCAAGTCAATGCCGCCCTGGCCCTCTTTGCGGAAGGGGCAACGGTGCCCTTTGTGGCCCGCTATCGAAAAGAGCGCACCGGGAATTTGGATGAGGTACAGCTTCGGCAAATTGCGGAACGATACGAGTATTTGACTGAGCTAGAAGACCGCCGCCAAACGGTGCTTACAGAAATTGAATCTCAAGGCAAACTTACCCCAGACCTGAAAGCCGCTATCCTCGCCTGCCAGCAAAAGACGGAACTAGAGGATCTCTACCTGCCCTATCGGCCCAAACGCCGCACCCGCGCCACCATGGCCAAGGAAAAGGGGTTAGAGCCGTTGGCCCAACAAATTGAGGCTAGTAATCAGTCGGGGCAGCGCATCCATCTCACCCAAGTTGCCCAGGCCTTTGTGAACCCCGAAAAAGGGGTGTCTACCGTGGAAGATGCCCTTCAAGGGGCGGCGGATATTTTGGCGGAGCAGGTGGCGGAACGAGCCGATCTGCGCGGCTATGTGCGGGATCAACTGCTGAAGCAGGGGCACATTACCGCCAGCGTGAAAAAAGATCATCCCGAAGGCAGCACCAAGTACGAAATGTATCGGGCCTACCAAAACCCGGTGCGCTCCATCGCCTCCCACAACCTGCTGGCCCTGCTGCGGGGCGAACGGGAGGGGGTGCTGAAGTTAAGCTTAGACCTTGAGGTGGATCCCGTCCTCCATACCCTGGCCAAACGCACGGTGAAAACCCCGATGCCGGAGTTGCGCCAGTTCTACACCACGCTGATCCAGGACGTCTACAGCCGTCTGATGAAGCCCTCGCTAACTAGCGAAGTGATGGCCGAGAAAAAAGCCTGGGCCGATGAGGTGTCGATCCAAACCTTTGAGGCCAACTTGAAAAACCTGCTGCTGTCGTCCCCGGCGGGGATGAAGCCGACCCTGGGCGTGGATCCGGGCTTTCGCACAGGCTGCAAAGTGGCGGCGGTGGATGGCACGGGCAAGTTTTTGGAGTACCAGGCGGTTTTTCCGCACCAGTCGGCCCAGCAACGACAGCGGGCGGCGGAAACCCTGGCCGGGATGATCCGCAAGCATCGCATCGAACTGATCGCCATTGGCAACGGTACCGCCAGCCGCGAAACCGATGCCTTTGTGGGGGAAGTCCTCAAAACCTTAAGTAACCCACCCGTGAAAGTTTTTGTGAACGAATCCGGGGCTTCCATCTACTCTGCCAGCGAGGTGGCGGCGGCGGAATTCCCTGACCTAGACCTCACCGTGCGGGGGGCAATTAGCATTGCCCGACGGCTGCAAGATCCCCTGGCGGAACTGGTAAAAATTGACCCCAAATCCATCGGTGTGGGGCAATATCAGCACGATGTCGATCAAAAACGGCTGAAGCAAAAGCTGGATGACACCATCGAAAGCTGCGTGAATTACGTCGGGGTAGACCTCAACATGGCCTCCCGCGAACTGTTGGCCTACGTGTCGGGCATCACCCCAGCGGTGGCCAATAATATCGTGGATTATCGCAATACCAACGGCGCATTTCAGTCTCGCAAAGACCTACTAAAGGTGAAAAAACTTGGCCCCAAAGCCTTTGAACAGGCGGCGGGTTTTCTGCGTATTCGCGATGGCAAAAATCCCCTCGACAATACAGCCGTTCACCCCGAAAGCTACGCGATTGTTGATAAAATTGCCGCTGATTTAGGCATTCCCCTGACCCAAATTTCCCAGGCTACTGACCGTCTGAAGCGCCTCGACATTCGCCAATACACCACCGAAACAGCGGGAGAACTTACCCTCAAAGACATTCTGCAAGAGCTAGAAAAACCTGGTCGTGACCCACGCGCAAGTTTTCGCACAGCACAATTTCAAG
>CAZWNR010000179.1:0-7665 GCA_964635665.1 uncultured bacterium
CCCCTAGATGGAGATGACTGTCTTGGCTCCAGTGGATAGCCTTGGCCCGCCGTTGGGCATCGTGGCGTCGCCAGGCAAAGTAAGCCATAGCCACCGTTTGGTCACGCAGCATGAGCAGTTGCCCCAATTGCCAAGCGGCGGCCAGACTAACATCAAAAATGTGCTGATTTTTTATTTTTAGTATACGCACCAGACTTTCGGCAGAGACTGGAGCGTAATCCGCTTTTAGGGATTCAGGTGCATTTGTCGCTGATATTTTGGCATCAGCGGGGGGCACTAAGGGACCGTGGTAGAGGGTGTAGGCGCGGTCGCCCCAGCGCAAGTGGTAGGGCAAGGCTGCGTAGCCCATGCGCCGCAAGGGCTGAAAGGGATGGTCCCCGGTTGGGAGGACGCAGAGCCAGTCTACGGTAAAGGCCGGGTCAAGGGTCAAGGTTGGGTCAAGCAAGCGACCCTTGAGAGTGGGTTTGTTGCCTGCACAGGTAAACTGCCAACTCTTAAGGCACACCAACCGCACACGATTACCATCTGCTTGAAACTTCCAATCTTGCAGTGTGTCTTTATCGGTGTAGCGATTTTCTAGCATGACCAGATGGGCAATGTGTCGCTGCTTAGAGACAGGAAGTCGGCTAGCGATCACCACAGCACGCTGGTCGCGAGAACTTTGGTCATCAGAACTTTGGAATAACTCTCGGCCATGGGCCAGTAGCCGTAGTTCTTTAGCTGTGGGAAGTAGGTAGGTCAAAAGATCAGCCTTGACCTGAATGACAGTGGCTTGATCGGTGCTTTTTTCACCGAGTTCTAGGTCATAGCCCAGATCCGCTAATGACATGGTCTGGGGTGGCGTTACCGCGCCATCGAGTTCCTCCGCTTCGGTAAACAGCAGCAGCGCCAAAAAAGGAATTTGTTCTAGCTCGTTGTCTCGCTGTTTCTCAGCCTCTGTTTTGTTTTGTTCTTGCTTATTTATTTTTTGATCAATTAGCCGTTCCCAGGGTAATGTGGGCCGATTCAGCACCATATGGGGCAGCACATTGTTATAGTCGCCTGACCCATTTTCGGGCGGAAAGACCGAATGAATTTCATCGGGAGAAAGGCTGTAGCGTGGCCCACTGATATGGACTTTGACGCTTTTTTCGATAGTTTTTTTAGTAGGTTCGTCTAGAACAGCAGCACTAAGCTCTGCTGGTGGGGTCAGCGTGGCGGTTATGGTGTAGGTACCCGCATTCACTGAGGTCTGGTAGCTGTCGGCGAACCTAATGCTCTCTTCGGTGGCGGGCTGAGCAGCGGGATTGGATGCCGTGCTGGTTTGAGAGGACGTCATGGCGAAACCTCTAGGGTGACGATTTCGGGCAAGGTCTGCAGGTCGGCTAACCAGTCTGTGGTGAGGGAAACTGGCGACGGCTCTTTCCCCATGAGGGTGGTGAGTAGATTCGTGGGTGGCTCAGTAGCCATGGTGTTGATGGCGGCTTCGATGGCCTCTAGGGATGAGTCAGTTTTATGCAGGCTAGGGTTGGGGGCTGTCCAAATTGGTTTGTGGCCTTGCCATGGGGTATCTTGGGTCGCCAGAGCACTCGTTGTATCGGATTTTCCTGCCGGAGGCTTCCAGGCTTGTTTCGGTTTAATCGTGTAGCCCACTTCCGCATTAATGACAGGGTTTTGGGCATCGAGGCTGGGCAATCGCGCCTTGTCTGCTTCCGCCGCTGGCTTCCATAGTGCTGCGGGTACTGGTTTGCAAATAGGGTCAACTCTAAACTGTAATTCTTCCCTATTAATCGTATAGTCAAGCACCTTAGCCCCATCGGCTAGGGTCAGGGTCTTTTTCCCCATCGGGCCAATGCCGATACGGGTTTCCTCGTCCTGTGGATTTTCATTGGCCTGGGGAATGACGCTCTCGATGGCGATGCAAAACTCTGCCGGGTTGACAACAAATATGGTGTCCTGTCCACTCTGCTCGGTGCGAATCAGACCGCTGACCACGCCAATGCTGATCAAGTCTTCGTTTTTACTGGGCAAAAAGCGATCCTTAAAATCTTTGGCTTTGATGGGTTCGAGGGGTTTATCTTTGCCACTCTGCTCACCAAAGGCGATATCAAACTTAAATACGCGCAGGTTGATGGTGGCGATCCCTGCTAGGTCTGGCCCCCACAACTGGATCTGTGCCCCAATGGCCCCGCGTACGCTGCCCAGAGCCGTGCGGTAGGAGGCACCGATTTCAACATACAGATCGGCTTTGTAGCTGAAGGGTTCCCAGGCCATCAAAAAGTTGGCTTCGCAGTTGAACCAGGCTCCAACATTGCCTTGGTTGTAGGTGGCGTGGATCAATCCGCCCACCATCAACGCGGTTGGGGTGAGGGCAAAGTAAGCTTCGGCCTTGATGGCGATGGCACCCCGGTTAAAGTTGATGGCTAGGCGGGGCACCTGGGGATAGTGGGCAGGCACCGCAAACTGGGGATGGTAGCCCCCCACCGTTAGCACAAAGTCACCGCTGTGGGGGCCTTTTGTCCAGGAGGCAAAGGCGGCCCCCCCGCTAAGGCGACAGTTGCTATCGAGAAACCAAGAACCCTCGGCAATGCGGCCTTCAATCAGCAAAGTGCCTGCTTCGGGCACCCAGGTGCCGCGTAGATCAATGCCCACTTGGGCAACGGGCGGTACAGGGGGCGTGGTTTCGCCGGGAATGGTGGCGGGCACTTGCAGCCGTGAGCTAAGCAGCAAATCGAGCTTAAAGGGTTTGCCAAAGGAGGCCACCAGCAAACCAAAGCTATTCAACAGATTGAACGTGGTAAACCGCACCCCCACCGCCAGGGCCACCTGGCCCGATTTGGGCTGGGTATAGGGCCGCATTGCCTGCTGGATTTGCAGAAGCTTGCTCAGCTCGTCGTCTTGGGGCGGGGCTTTGGCAGGCAGTTCGGGGAGGGTGGACGGCTTAGGGATAGCGGGTAGTGGATCGCCCAACGCCAGCCGCACTAACGGAAATTGAGAGACTTGGTCGATGGGGGGCAGGTCAAAACTACAGTTCACCGCAATGCCTACCGCCAACCCTGTCACAAAGAAGAACGGTGGCCCACCGATGGTTTTGTCTAAAAAGGCGTAGGCAAAAAACGACGGATCGCTCCAGGGTGGGTCGGCGTAGCTGCCCATACCCGAAACGGTGAACGCCTGGGTTTTGATTAAAACAACGCCCGCAAATTGGTCATAGTCGCCCCGTGGATCGGTAATGCGATCTCGCAGAAAGGCACCGCCCACTTCCACTGGCCCCTTGACCGTCAATCCCAAGCCGCGCAGGGTAAATGCGGGCTTAAAATGCCCTCCCAGCAGCTTAAACGGGTCTAGCCCTGCCCCCAATCCATCAATGGTGAGCGCTACGGCCTTGGCGTTGAGGCTAGCATCGAAGAGGAACCAAACCTTTTGATCCACATACTGAAGCCCAATGCGCTCTAGTCCCAGAGGGCCAACCGTTTTACCCACCTTGAACCACTTCGCTGGGTCTGGGGAACTGGCGACAGCCGCATTAGGTTTATTGACATCCTCTTTGGGCTTGTCTTGCCTCGGTTCGGAAGATGATTGCCCCTGGGAAGGCGCAGCCAGTTGGGCAGACTTAGTTGGCTGGGCAGACTTTTGGCTAGGGCTTTGCAGCGGTAGATAGAGCGAGGTTTTGGGTTGTCCTGGCACCGTCAACTCGGCACTAAACATGCCCCCGGTAGAGAGGGGCTTCCTTTCTTCTTGATTATCCTTAGCTTTAGAATCCTCTTGATTATCCTTAGCCTTAGGACTAATCAGCTCAATGTCTTTAAATCCCTGTGTGAATACCGTTTGAGCCTCCGGGTTACTTGCCAGTTCCGGGTTGCACCACACCAAACCCAAATCGCTGATGCCCAGGTCTACCCCCGGCGGCAGTTGTTCGCCCACAAAGGGCATTCGCGAAAGGGCAATGCTGCCGCTGAGCTGAAACGCTAGAACGTAGTTGCCGCTGCCCTTGTGGATGCCAATGGCCATCATCAACGGGGTGACATGGATCTCCCCCATCACGCGCTCCATCTCTGGCGAGAGCAAGCGACCCACCTCTGCTAGGCTAAAACCCTTGGCATTTTCAGGTTTTTGGGTAAAGCTCGCCAGAAAGTTGCCCTTGTCATCCAGCTTGACATTGACTTCCACCGGATTGGCCGGATCGCCCAGATACAGCTTGAATTCAAACGTCCACTGGTCGGCCTTCTTGCCCAGCACCATCCACAGCCGCATGGCCGAACCACCGGAGGCCCCATAGTTCAGCTCAATTTCTAAACCAAAGGAAACATCGGTTTTCTGTTTTGGATCTCCTCCCGGTGCATTTGTTTTTGCGGGTTTGGTTTGTCGAAGTTCTAGCCGATTGACCCTGGTAGAGGTCACCACCTTCGGCAGATCCTTATCCAGCCCCGCACCCTTTAGCAACTGGGCAATCATTTGGCCAACCGGTAGCCCCAGACGCACCGCTGGTGAGGTACGAAATACGTCAACCTCTTGGCCGTTGGCATCTTTTAGGGTGTCGCCGCCCAACCAAAAGGTTTTGGGTACACCGTCGATGGTCAGGATAATCTGCACCCCAAATTTACTGTCGGGCCTAATCTCTGGATCGAGTTTGGCGAGGGGATTGGGCGCAACACTAATTTGCTCCCCCGTGGTTGGTGGGCCTTTGGGGGGTGAAATGGCCGCGAAAGACCGCGCCCCCGGTGCCAACGACGGCAGGGATGGGCCTGGGGGAGAAGGGCCACGCGGGCCGGAGGGCTTTGGGAAATTGGGCGGGGCACTCACGGTTGAAAGTCTCCAAAGGTGAGATAGATACGTTTTGCAGCAAACGGCCCCACCGTTGGCTCTGGGCTAGATAGGGCAATGGACACGGCCATCGACAATCGTGTCGTTGCAGTCTCGGCCCCTGTTTTGGGCGGAAACTCAATCCACAGCCCCTCTAACTGTAGGGTCTCGGCTCTGTTGGCCTTTGCTTGGGCGGCAATTTCTGCTGGCAGTTTGGCGATCGCCTCATTCAGTAGGGTTTCGGCTTTGAAGCTTTCTCGACCAAAGACGGCCTTTTTTAGCTCAGCAAAGGAGGGAGCGCTGATTTCGGGCTCATACCTGGCCCGTACCCAGGCAAACCGCCCGCCTTGGTCAGCCGCTCTGGCCTTCACCTGGGTAATGGCCACCAGAACCGCCTCCAGATCAGAAAAGTAGAGCAGGTTGCGATAGGGGCGTGGGGCCAACCCAGTGATGGCGGGCAAAGCGGGCGGTGAGAAAGCCTCAGGCTTGGGCAGGGGGGCCAAACTTTCTGGAACCTCATGGCGCTGGGTCATGGGGGCTGGGGCAGCGGGTGGCGCTGGATTAGCCACAATGGGCGCACCCTTACCCGGATTTGGCATCACCTGCGGTGCCGAAGCAGGCCTGGGCGCAACAGCCTGCCTGGGCTGAACGGTGGGGGGCGGGTTAGGCATAATTGGATTCCATCGGTTTTCCCATCAACTGCAAATCGGTGAATACAAACAATCCGTGATGTAGGGCACTATTAGGCGCAGGCGTAGGGCACCACCTCAAGCGTTGATGCGTTACGCCGACACCACTGCATTCCCCGCAACGTCCTACTAACCGACTTAAATTCACTTGCCCTGAGTACGAGTCTCCACTGTAGGACTACCCTCTTCTGCTGGCGGTAGTGGTTTCGCAGGGTTCGCCCCTGCAATAGCTGTTTGTGGTTCGGTAAAGTTGCCCATCTGGGCATAGATTCGGGTGAGCTGAAGTGAATTCCCCAGACTAAGATTTACCTTCACAAGGTTGATAATCATGGCAATTTCAAACTTCATCGATTCTCCGCTACCACTAGCAGGAATTTTAAGCCGCAAGCTATCCAGCTCAAAAACTGCATTGTTGACGAGGTTTTCTACTGCATCATCAATGGGACTGGGCAGGTCGCCAATCAATTTCGTGAAAGAGTTCTTAACATCAAAACCAACCATATTGAGACCTGTATTGATAAAAGAAACCAGATCCATAAAGGTGCCCAAAGAAAGTGGTTCTTCCCCAGGCCCCCGTGACCAGGCATAGACAACGCCAGCATTAATCTTGGCCTGCCCCGCCTGAAGGGCCGCAGTTACATTCTCAGGAAAAATCCAGATGGTTTTAGAATTGACAATGATCTCTACGCCAAATTTAGTCGTCATAGTTGTGTCCTTTTGCAAGATAAATTCTGTTGATTCAGTCACATTTGAACAAGGCGGTCATTAGCTCAAAGCCAAAAACTCAAGGCTCATATTCCAATCTTCCAGGCGAAGATCCGATAAGATCCTTGGGTGAAAATTTGTTCGGCCCTTCCCTTGCCATAGGTTTGGGTATTGTCTCCACCAAATACAGCTTGTCCGGCAGTCGCAAAATCGAAGGTGTTATCATCTTTCATCAGCAAGTAACATCCGTAATATTGGTCGGAAGAATTAAATCGCATTGTAGTTTTTGCATCCCAAACTCTTCCATTTGGATCTCTAAATAGAATTTGAGTTTGTAATAACTGAGTTCCGAGATTATGAGTGATTTGATAGTCCTGATCAACATTTACAGAAAACCAACCACTATCATAATTTGGGATAATTCCCTGGGATATTCTAGTTACTCCTCTTATGTCAACCGTCGGCATCTGAATGTATTTCTTAGCCATGCAGTGCAAAATCTCGACTGGCGATAATGCACGCTTATATAAACTAATTTCTGCGAGTCTGCCCTTAAAGCTTCCAGATGGATTGTTAAAATGACTGCCAATATAAAACTGTTCGTTTTCGCTTAAGTAGGGTTGAACGTTAAAATCAGTTTGTTCTATCTTTCCATCTCGATAAATAGATCTTTGTTTGCGCTCATAATCGTAAACTAAAGACCAGTAGTGCCAGTCAAGATCTGTGTTTGAAATGGGTGCCGTATCTAGATCATTAGCGTAGAAAGCAAAGGTAAATCTGTTGTTGTCTCGAAATCCAATATGAAGTGTCTGATTTAAAATATTTCCTGTAACTTGCGTCAAAATTAGCGCGATAGCGTCATAGGCTTCTCGTTTAGCCCAAAATTGAACTGTAAAGCTGGAATTTCTTAAGTTAAAGCCATTGCCAGATTTTTGGCAACTTATATAGTTGTTGCCATTAAATTCTAGGCAATTGCCGATCTTAGGATCCGTGACAGCAACAGGACTACCTTGAAGCTGGCAGATATAGCCATAGCTAGACTCATCTATTAATCGGTTTTCGACTATCTTATCCAACTTTAAATAAAGACTTAGATCGCTTTCAATATCAACTGCTTTATCTTCATATTCACCTTGAAAAATTGCAGCAGATTGATTCCTATTCTGAGCCAAGCTTACATTCAGTTGCCCAGCAATATCTACATTATCTTTAGCTTCTAGTGAGCCATTAATCTCGACTCCACCAGCTTTAACTACTAACTTATTCGCAATTTGAGCTTCGCCTTTTGCCTCAAATTTACCCGTAATTTCAGCCCCGCCTTTGGCCTCAAGTTTGCCCGTAATCTCAGCTCCGCCTTCATTGACTACTAGCTTATTGCCAACTTCTACTCCGCTACCACCGATAAATTTAGCCGCTAGTCCAGCGCCATTTTGATCTACGGTTAATCCAATACCAGTGCCGCTATTGTCAATGCGAACGGCTCCACCAT
>CAZWNR010000180.1:0-7660 GCA_964635665.1 uncultured bacterium
TTCCTGAGGTTAAATTCCTGAGGTTGACTTAAAGACTGGCTTCTTCCATTTGGGCGAGTACCCGTTCGCGGAATTCTGGATCGCTGTTGGCCAGCCCCAGCAGTTCCCAGTAGGCTTGCAGGGTGAGATCGTGGGATTGGATCAGCCGTACGGCCTCAGCCTGAATCTCCGCTTGCATTTGGCGCGATTCGGTTTCCGTTTCGGCACTTTGCAAACTTTGCTCTCGCGACTCAATCAGCTTCACCACCTCTAGGTAGGCGCTGACAAAGCGACTGACGGTCTCTGAGGGAACGGTGCTGGCATCGGGTTGCGCCTTGGGCAGAGATGGGGCAATGGTCTCTGGGTTGGCCGTTAGGGAGGAGGGACTGCCCTCCCCCAGGGCCCACCCTGGCCCCACGATCACCAAACTCAGCACCATCGCTAACGCCCAAGGCCCAATCCAGCGCGTGATGTCGGCCAACATTCTCAGGCTGCCACGCATCCTTGGGTACGAATGCCTCCGGTCTATCGGGGCATGGCTCCACTGATCTAGCCCCGGTTTTAAACCCATGCTGTCCTCCTGCCATCTCGCCATCGACCGCCGAGAGTCGTTGTTTCCAAAGCCTACAGGACAGGGATAACGGCGTATAGTGGTAGTAAAGATAAGCATAAATACGTATCCACTACAGGAGAACTACACAAATGGCCAGTGATGATGCGCCTTCCATTGCCGGACAGAGCACCCTCTCGGATCGTGAGTTGCAGATTGTGGAACTGGTAGCCGCTGGGCTCACCAACCAAGAGATCTCTGAAAAGCTGGAAATTAGCAAACGCACCGTAGACAACCACATCAGCAATATTCTGACCAAGACGGCCACCGGCAACCGGGTGGAGCTGTTTCGCTGGGCGTTGCAGTCGGGCAAGGTCTGTGTAGATGAGGTAAACTGCTGCGTTCTGCCAGAAATTCCTGCCAGCAATGCTGAATCCTAGGCTTGCCCTAACCCCCTTTGCTCAGTTTGCGGCCAGAACGATACCAGCCGCAGATACCCGCTAGGCCCAGGATGGCCTGACCGATGATTGGGGCTAGTCTAGACTTGTTGCGAGGCCAGAGCCGCTAGCACGCTGGCGTGGATTGTTCCGTTACTGACCACAACGCCCTGATTGTTCTCAAACCGTGCCGTCTTGCTGAAGTCTAGGGGCTGGCCATGCATATCCGTGACGTACCCGCCCGCCTCTTGCACCACTAGAGTTCCGGCGGCGTGATCCCAAATTTTTTCCCGGTAATTGGGCGTTTTAGGGGAGGGCAAGCGCAGGTAGAGGGCGGCCTGTCCCGCTGCCACGGCAGCATACTTGGCCTGACTATCCATCCGCATAGAAGAAGCTTGGATGCCTACGGCTTGGGCCACCGCACTCTGCTGGGTCTGATTTCCGTGGCCCGCTTCCACGCTTTCCACAAAACGGAATTGTTCAGACTGGGGATTCTGCACGACTTGCAAGGGCTGGGGCGCTCCCCCAGTCAGGGGCATCATCACCGCCCCCTCCCCCCGCACCGCCACATACCGCAGCCCCCGTTCCCCCTCACCAAAGCGAAGGAAGGGACAACCCAACACCCCCACTTTCAGGTCGCCGTCTTCCACCAGGGCCAGGGCAATGGCGTACTGATCACCGCGCAGAAAGCCCTTGGTGCCGTCAATGGGGTCGAGGGTCCAATACCGGGAAGACACGGCACCATTGCCGTGGTCAATCCAGCCCAGTACGTCCTCGGCGGTGGCGGTGGGAATGTGCGACTGCACCTGGGCCGTCACCGTGGCTAGGGCATTTGCCATTTCCGGCTGACGCAGATCGCTGGCTTCTTCCTCCCCCACCACCGCATCCTGGGGAAAGGCTTTAGCCAAGGCCCGACAAATCAACGCCTGGGCACCAAAGTCGGCCACGGTAACCGGGCTTTTGTCGTTTTTCTCAATGGCCTCCGGCACCAGGGTTTGGCGCACCGTTTCACACAACTGCGCGGCCTGCTGCACCGCTGCGATAGCCACTTGCTTTTCTAATTCGTATGCCATACGCTCTCTCCCTACAGTCCAGGGCTAATCCAGCGCCCCTCTCCCTGAATTTCTTACCGCCGCCATTGTCCCGCATCCGGGAACTTCTGGTTGATTTACGGTTCCTTGACCGCGCCATGATCCCAGGCCAAAGCAGATTTATGCCATGACGATTGAGGGTGTTGGGGTTGTCCTAACCATCAGAGTTGGCCTAACCCACTGACCGCTTGCTACCGCTGGTTAGACCGCACCGACCGCTAGGGAAAATTTCCTATGGCCCGCAGAATCGCCCCCGTAGCTGGCACCGACCAGGTCCCTTCACAGCGTCGCCCCGATTTCATGATAAATCGCAGGGCAAAGACCTCTGAAAACCCGGAGACCTCAACCCACAGAAGATCAGACTCCGCATCACAGGTGATCTGTTCTTCATCCATCAAGAGATCCGCCATGACCCGCATTTGATCGGCGAGCTGATCCGCTAAACGGCAAAAGTCCTTAAATTCCGCTGCCGTTAGCTCGATGGCCCAATCTGCACCCGCTAGCATTCCTTGGTAGGTGGGGGCATTGCCATCCCAACCTATGCGCCAGCCCTCTCCTTCCTGTACCTGTCGCTGTCCCATGGATTGTCAGACCGTTGGAAACGTCAAGATCACGGGCTGAGTTCACCGTGATCCACGGCATTGCCAAGCTAGTCGCCAATGATTTCCGGCTGGGTGAGTTCGTCAGACATTTCGATGATGGCCCGCAGAACGGGTTTCATCTTGGGGTCTTCGTAGTTCTCAAAATCTTCAAACCGACGACGCTGGGCTCGATTGGCCACCTGCACAGTAATCCGGTAGCGGTTCGACGCGGCCCGAATGAGTTCCTCGCTGCGGCGCATGATTTGCGTACTGTCAAAGGGGGAGCGCTTGAGCATGGAGAACCCTATCCAAAATAAAGACAGCTACCATTCTACCAAGAATTGCCCCGGCCCAGAATAGCCTTGATGGGCCAGTAGCTCTCACGCTAACGGTTGGGCTGGTGACGTTTAGGCCCTTCGGTCCTTCGGTATGCGCGGATTGGACGGTGTTTTTCCTGGGAAAATGTTAACTATTTTGACTAACTCTAACGGTTGGTTGCAGTTTTCTCTGGGTCACCCGCTTGGGGTAGGCCTGGGTGATAGATTCGGGGTCTGATTTCTGAGCCCGAGCGGCTCTCTATATACATTCCTCGATAACACCAATGCATAACGTACAAAAAGACTGGGTTAGCGCCATCGCCATTGCAGCCTTAGGGGCTGGGGTGATTACCTCCTTGGCCGTTAGCCAGGGGCAAAATCCCTTTGTGGGCCTTGGTATTACGCTTTTTTCGGCAATTTCGGCAGTCATTATCGATCATTTCATCTAGCCTGGGTGTGGCTACGGGGATTCTAGGCTAGGTTTCTAGGGTAGACAGCGTCCTGGGTCAATCTGCTAGCCACCCAGCGGGCTAATTCAGTGGCGCAAAATCCATGGATTCAGGTATAAATTGTCCATAGGTTTGGTTCCGGGTGGATTTTTCCACTGGTGGTCGTTGTTTCGCTATCGCGCTTTTTAGTCTTGTTTTTTGAGCGCTGTTCTTCCGGCCTCGTTACCCTCTGTTGCCATGGCCAGTTTGCCCAATCTTGACCCGTCCCGGTCATCTGCCGTTGACCCCGTTGTCCCCTTGCCTCCGCGTCTTTCCCGCAAGGCCGTTTCCTTTGACCTCAGCCCCCGAACGGCCTCCACTCGCCAAGATCTGCGTCAGGATCAGGGGGGCAGCAGAGGTCAGGACTTGTCGCTACCCCTAGGGGATCCGACGCTTATTCCTGGCTCAGGACAGGTAAAAAAACAGCCCATCTTTAGCCGCCATCGCCACGATGCCAATCCGGCCCTCGCTCTTAAGGTGCTCCAGGATATTCACTTGGCGGTAGAGGCTTGGCATGGAGAACTGCGGCAAACGGTGCAGATGATCCAGGCGTTGTACATGGAAGGCCCGATTGTGGATGGTTGGCTAGAGACCGTGGATGGCCCCGCCCCCGCCCAGACTAAGGATGCGGCAGCCCTGTTGCGCCATGCCGACCCCCAGGCGCTTTCGGGCTATGTGGATCGCCTGTGTGAATCCCTGGAGCAAGAAACTCTACCCTCAGCGGCTCCAGACGCCTCGGCCCCTCGCTATCGGCTCTGTAGCCTGAATGCTGAAGGCCAGCTCCAGTGCATGCCCTGCCCCCCGGAGCAGGTGTCCACCCTCAGCTTGGCCATTGCTCGCCACCAAAAGCTGCGTCAGTTGGTCGATCACAAGCGCTACCTAGAGGCTAAGCTCAAGCGGGCGGTGGAGGTGCTCACCGGTGGTCGCGACAGTCTAGGGATTGTTCCCCAGGCCAGTTCTATCCCAGAACCCGGATCGAACGAGGATCTGCCCCAGCCCGAATAACCTCCTTGCTCCCCAGCCTTCCGTCATCTAGCCTTCAGCAAATGCTTTGAGCGCTAGGGAGTTGGTTAGCGAGAATGGAGTTGTCACGGGGCCAGCCTCAGGGGTAATAATGATGAGGCGATAACGGCCCTGTCAAGCAACCCCTCTGGTAAGACGGTTTTAAGATGCCTATGCCACCCTTGGATGATCTCCCAGAAGCCACCCGTGACCAACCGTTGGGGTACCGCACACCCCAGGCATGGGGGAGCCAAAAGACCTGGCCGAAGTGGGGGCGATGGGCTGTCATTGCGATTTTGGCGGCCTTGGTAGCCATGCTGGCGGGGAGCGGTATGGCCTGGTATCAGAGTCGTCTCCAGGTTCAGGGGGCGAGGCCGATTCAGGGGGTGATTGCCCAGTCGGGTCTGGCGACGGAGGGTGCCGCTTCCACCGAAGCCCGCAATCGAGCGCTCCAGTTAGCTCCCACCAGTCGGCAACTGCTGGGCCATCGCGCCTACGCCGAGGCTCCGGAGGAGGATTTGGTGTCGCTATCCATGAACCGTGAAATCCGCTTACGGACGAGTGCCGCCGAAGAGTTCGAGGCGATGGTGCAGGCGGCGCGGCGGGAGGGGGTGCAGATCGTGCCGCTCTCGGGCTATCGATCCCACAGCGACCAGGAGGAGATCTTCTTTGGGGTACGCGCCGCCAGGGGCCAAGACGCCCAAACCCGCGCTGAGGTGAGTGCTCCGCCGGGCTACAGCGAACACCATACGGGCTACGCCATTGATGTTGGTGACGCCAACCAAACCAACACCCACCTCAACCAATCCTTTGAAGAGACTCGCGCCTACCGCTGGATGGAGGAAAACGCCAACCGCTATGGTTTTGAGCTATCCTTCCCGCGCAACAATTTCCAGCAGGTGGCCTTTGAACCCTGGCACTGGCGCTTTACGGGAGATATCGAAAGCCTGGAATTGTTCTACCAGGAATGAGTTGCTGTTAGGACTCAATGCGGCGAAAATAAACCGCAGCGGCAATGATTAAGCTGAGTAATGCCAGCGGCACCCAGAGCGCATTTACGGTCATCATGGGGCTAACCTCCGGTTTCCTACGTTGGCTATGACTGTATCGGATCGCCTCACTTTTTTGCAGGAGCGCACCCCCCTGGGGTTGTTGCCCCAGGCCACCCTGGCCCAAATGGCTCGCTGTATTCAGGTGGTGACCCTGCCTGCGAATCAGCCCGTGGTGGAAGCGGAGCAGCCGCCGGAGGGGTTGTATTTACTGTGGCAGGGCAAGCTGGAAACCCTGGAGGCTGGGCTGGGGGGAATTAGCTTTTTACCGGGGTCGGTGCTGAACCTGGAGGCGCTACTGCTGAATCAGCCCGTGGAACAAACCATCCACACCCTTACCGAAAGCACCCTCTGGTTCTTAGATCGCGCCACCTTTCAGCGCCTGGTGCAAGATCACCCCGATATTCTGCAAACCTTCACTCGGCAGCTGGTGGAAGCGGTGCGGCGACTGGCCTTTCAGTTCAGCTACGAGCAGGAGCGGCAGGCCATTTTGCGCCCCTACCTGGTGACCCGTGCCCAGCGGGGGGTGGTTGGCCGCAGTCGCTATGCCGATCGATTACGGAGTCAAATTCGGGCGGCGGCGGCGGATCGGCAGCCGGTGCTGATTTTTGGCGAACCGGGTCTCGAAAAAGACAACCTCGCCGCCCTGGTGCACTATGGGTCGAGCCAGCGACGCACCCCCATGATTCAGATCGATTGCGGCCAACTTCACCCCGGCGGAGCCGATTTATTTGGCCGTTCTGGAGGCAAACCGGGGCTATTGGCCACCCTGGAAGCAGGTACCCTGGTGCTCAACAATCCCGGCGAACTCGACCCAGACTTGCGGGAACCCCTGGCACGGCTGATCCAAACGGGGCAATACCAACCCGTCAGCCGATGGGGGGAAGCGGTGCCCATCCAAACCTCCGAGGCCCGCATTATCTTGATTTCAGAACAGGCGGTGGCAGACCTAGATGCCTTGGTGACTCACCAAATCAAAGTTCCTCCCCTACGGGTGCGCAAGGCTGACATTGAAGACTGGGTGAACTACTACCTGGCTCTGTGGTGCCGGCGACGACGCCAGACTCGGCTCACCGTGAGCCCCGAAGCCCTGCGGCGGCTTCAGACCTACGATTTCCCCAACAACCTGCGCGAACTCAAAAGCCTGGTCGAACGGGCCGCAGCACAATTGATGTCCGGGGACACCCTCACCGAAGAACTGATCTGGCCCGCCCAGGGGAAAAAACGCCTGCTGCGGCTGAACCTCCTCAACCGCTACCCAGCCCTGCGGCGATTTTTGCGCAGCTCTTGGTGGCCCGACCGGATTAACTACGGCCTTACCCTCACCCTGTTTGCGGTGGTGGTGGCTGTCCTCATCGGTGGCCCCCAGCCGCGTCACAGCAACGTTGCCCTCACGGTGTTTTGGGCCTGGTGGTGGCCGTTGATTTTGCTGGGGTTTCCCCTGGTGGGGCGACTGTGGTGCTCGGTGTGCCCGTTTATGATCTACGGCGAAGTTACCCAAAAGCTCACCCAGCAATGGTTCCCTGGCCTGGGCAAACGCTGGCCCCGGCAGGCCGCAGAGCGCTGGGGCGGCTGGTTTATGTTTGGCCTATTTGCCCTAATTTTGGTGTGGGAAGAGGTCTGGGACTTGGAGGACACCGCCTACCTATCGGCCTGTCTGCTGCTGTTGATTACCGCTGGGGCGATGATCTTCTCCGCCCTGTTTGAACGTCGCTTTTGGTGCCGATACCTCTGCCCCATCGGCGGCATGAATGGCCTCTTTGCCAAACTCTCGATGACCGAACTACGAGCCCAGCAGGGTATTTGCTCGGCGGAATGTACTACTTACCAATGCTACAAGGGCGGCCCCGCCAAGGGCGAAGGCCAAGACACCCTCGGTTGCCCCCTTTATTCCCACCCGGCCCAACTGGTGGACAACCGCGACTGCGTTCTCTGCATGACCTGTCTCAAAGCCTGTCCCCACCGTTCCGTGGAACTCAACTTACGCCCCCCCGGCATTGAACTCTGGACGACCCACCAACCCCGCTCCTACGAAGTTGCCCTGATGTTTTTGCTGCTGGGGGCCGTGTATCTTCACCGCCTGCCAGAAATCCAGGCCCAATGGGGACTGGCCCTGCCCCTAGACCATTTGGTCGGCCACAGCCTGATGTCGGTGCTGTGGCTGGC
>CAZWNR010000181.1:0-7650 GCA_964635665.1 uncultured bacterium
CTGAGCTTATCCCAACCACTCCAAATATTCGGTTTGTCAACCTGCGGAATGTCAGCTAAAGATCTCTATGAATAGGATTCTATCAGTCAACTAAGATCGCCATTCCGCGTCAGTCGGGCAAAATCTCGGTTGATCGATAGAGCTACGACAATAAACAGCAGCCAACCAAAAGAATTCTGGCCGATCAGAGAGGTTTCTACAAAATTGATAATAACTATATAAATAATTAGAGCTAAAGGCCAAACGTAAGTCCAATCAAACTTATGTCGAAGTATGAAAAAGATTTTGAGGATCAGACTCCAAATCAGCAACAGGAAAAGAGAGAAGCCAACAAAGCCTAGCTCTAGCCAGAGATCAATAAATCCATTGTGGGAATTTGGGACGGCCCAACGAAGGGCGAGAACCATATCTAGAGACTCACCCCGAGTGCCATGCCAGAAACCGTTGAAGCCATAACCTAGCCAAGGTCTTTCCTGTATCTTGGAAATGCTATAGGGCCAGATATCTGTTCGCCCTGTCAGCGTCATATCCTTACCCAAGGAAGTAACAATAGCCTCAACAATCGGTAAGAACCACTGGCTTAATGCGAAAAGCAAAGCTGCCAATAGAATCAAGGAAAGGAAAAGATTCTTGCCACGCAACTGGATCATCTGCGCCGATAGAACTACGGCTATTAAGATTGTGGCATTCAACAACGAAGAAGAGGAGCTAGATAAGAGAATCAGTGCAAAAGCACCTCCCATACCTAGCCATGGCAACCAATTTGAGGAACGCATACTTTTCGCATAAATCAAAAATATGGCTACGCCAAAAACCATAGATTTTCCGAGCAGATTTTTATGGGTATAAATCCCTCGGACAGCCCCAGCATGAACTGCACCCATAATGCCATACTGCGGCAGAAGTACAGTAAAGAGAAGACTGAGAGCAATCAAGAAGATATATACTACACAAAGCAACCTTAGCTGTTCTTTTAGGGTAAAACGACTAGCGATATATATGCCAAAGAGGGTAGTCCCAATCATGCCGATAGAACCTGTAAGAGTCTCATCGGGCATGGCTGACCAGAGGTAGGATACGGGAAGAAGTGCTGTCAATGCAAAGAAAAGATAGTTGCCTTGAAGAAAGGCAAGACTTTTTTTCCATCTCAAGGCTAAAAGGGCAAAAGCAATTAAATAATTAAGCAGGAAAAGATTACGATTCAAACTAAGATTTGCAGATGCATAATCGAATCCGTCTCCCTCACTGGCACCGCCAGATAAGATTAGGGGGATTACGTCAGCAGAGTAGAGGAAAATAGATACCACAACAAAGATATTCTCAAATTTATTAAGTAAATTCTTTAGATCAACAGAAATCAATCCGTTCACAGAAATATTCATGGTATGCGATTTAATTGGGGCAAAATTCATAAATGAGAGAGCTATGAAAGAGTTTTATGTCTATCCATAGAACTCTTGCTAAGTATTTTTGATTCTCTTTACAGCGGTTCCTGGGCAAGTGAGGTTCAAATTCAGAACTGAGGTTCTTACATGACAAGGGTTTCAGGACTTGTACTGTACCTCATGGGATTAGGAAACGCTGTATCCCTTTCTCTAAGGAGTGTAGGATGTTTAGCTTGTGCCAGAAAATCCAGCCAGCAGTTTAATATAGGCGCTCTGATAGTAAATAGCAGGCTCTGTAATTTCCCACATTTTCTGACTGGTGCTGCTACTGTCTAGGTACACCTTCATGGGCGGTAAATGACTAATCGGGGCATCGCCCGTGTAATTTTTATTGGGGCCACCAGTGACATATCCTGGGGCTGGTCCTCGTTCTGAGCTTAACGCATTTTTGTACACGCCTTGACCAAACCACTCGTGATACATTTCATTGGCTGAATGTTTGGCCCCATACTCGTACATATTGGTTAAGTAAACGATCCCTAAGGGATTGACACCATGTATGTAGTGCAAATGATTAAGGGCTTGCCGATAATAAGCCGCCTGTTTTGAGGCTGTGCCGTAGAGCGCAGCATTGTAGTTGCCGTTACCGAAATTGCTTTTGACAGCATTGCTCCCCCAGTGGTACTGGTCGTCAGGCATGTAGGCAAGATAGGAATCTAGGGTTTGGTTCCCGTACAGATCAGGATTCTGTTCAAGGACATCACGAAATGCGGTGAGAATAGCCTGACGCAGGTCGTTGGGAGTTGAGTCTTGGGTGGCTAAGAAGAGCAGGGAATCACCAGCGTATGCCTCATATAAAGGCCATTGGGCGGGTTCTAGAAAAGGGCGTGTATTCTGGTAATGTTCCCTAATATATTGCAGGTAAGCCGGATCTTGGGTGAGGGAAAACAGGTAGGTTGCAGCAGAAACAGCGGCTCCAATTTGCCCGGATTCTGTCATATCTGCATCCCCAGATTTAATTTCCTGGGTATCACAGTCTGTTTCTAGGGGGTGGGATTGAAACCAGTCCCAAGCCTCGGTGGCCTTAGTCTGGAGGAGACGAGATTTGTCTTGGAACTGAGGCAGATCCTTTAGCACTAAGGCTGCGTGGGAGAACATGCTGGAAAGAGCAATGGACGAGGAGGAGCACTTGGGCCCGTAGAAGCGGGGGCGATTGTCTAGGCTAGGCTTTTCGGCATGGTTAAAATCCAGGGTTCCTAGCTTGATAAAAGCACCGCCATCCTCATCCTGCATGCGTTGCAGCCAATCTAGTTCAAACAGGATTTCATCCAAGATATCTGGTATGCCGTTACCCGACTCTGGAATGTTGAAATCATCGGTCCAGATGGACGGATTTTGGCTGTAGGCATCGAGCAGTTGATGGATAGGTCCTATGGCGAAGGTAACGTACTTGTTGGTATCTCCGGCATCAAACCAACCACCGCGCATATCCCTGGCTGTGGCAGGGTTGTCTTTATCATTGACAAATCGGGCTTCGGTATCTTGGTTAGGACCTAGAAAAGCCGCGTCATCGGTCCAACGGTTATCGGCGTAGGGTTCTTGTTTAGCAAAGCCACTACGCTGATAGAAAAACATACGAGTTGCGGCCACTAGGATGGGTTTATAAACATCCTCAGCAACGGTGAACGGAGATGATTCCTCTCCTGTTCGTGTGTTTTTAACGATATAGCGTCCAGGGGCGTTGACAGTTGAAAAGTCAAACCAACTGGCCCGATCCCCTGACTGACTGTGAACATCCCCTTGGCTCCAAATTTGTGCTGCGGCTTCGTACACCGTTTGTTGGTTGTCGAGACGAATAACGGCGAAGGTATCAAAGAGGGATCGATAGGGTTCTGAGTTCCGAGAGGTGTCTGAATTGGCATCGGGCTGGACTAACACCGCTACCTTAGCGTCCTGGGGTCGGTAGCCAAACTGATCCACCAGGATATGAGTAGGGAGTGGTGTCGGCAAACTGGAGGAGTAGGCAGAGGTAACCCCTCGGCAGTTAGTTAGCAGCACAGCCGCCAAGGCCAAAAAACTGAGCAGCCCAAGGCCAATACGTCCCCGAACTCTGAAGCGTTTAATGGCTCGGATGATTCCAGACTGAATCATAAACATCGGTTAGACAACGCTGTGGGTTTTCACGGTTCCTAGGGGACGGCGGTGCGGCGACTGTGACTACAGCATGGGCCGAGCCTTAGAAGACTCCTCCGAGCCAAGGGCAGGACGCCGTGGCACAGGGGTTGAGAGAATCTGGGCCGCCAAGACAATGGTGATGGCGGCCAAGGCACCCCCTAAAACACCTAGGGCTAGTATCTGCAACTCTGCGCCTGAGTCGGGCTCTAGGGGAGGAACAGCAGGCTGGATAACGCGCGTGTTGTAGGTGGTCTCGTTTTCCTGAACTTGCAGTTCCTGCAATCGAGTGAGCAGAGCACTGTAGGTTTCTTCGGCCACGGCGACCCGCCGCTCTAGGGCACGCTGTTCGGCACTGAGGGAGGGAACGGTCTTCAGCCGCTCTTGATACTCTCGTTCGTAGGCCTGAAGCACGGCAAGTTGTTGTTGCAAACCAGAGTACTGAACTTCGGCGTTCAAGTAGTCTTGAATGAGGGTCTGTGTAATATTGACCTGCCCTGGTGTCCCTTGCAGTAGACTACCTCGTACGCGGGGAGCGCCTCCCGCCTGGGCCACCTGCTCAGAGAGAAAACTGGATAGGGACTCTTGCTGAGCTCGCAGTTGGCGAACCACGGGGCTACTGGGGCTAAACCGGGCTTCCTGGACCGCGAGATCCCGTTCGACGGCTTGCAGTGCCAAAATCGCTTCTTGGACGCCAGGATTTTGGCTGAGAGCACCCACAGTTAGGGCTTCCTGGGGACTGAGATTAAGTTTGCCCTGTAGCGATTGTACCTGGCGGGCTGTTCCCTCTAGGGTGGATTGAACGTCGGCAATGGCCGTAGACAGTGTTTCTAGTCGCGCGACAAGGGAGGAAGCTTCCTCATCGAGCACCCCAATTTGGTTGCGCTCTAGGAAGGTGCGTAGATCGGCCTCTGCTTGGCTCACGATGGCCTCGGTTTGGGGCAACTGAGCTAGGAGAAAATCCTTAGCTTCGCGAGCTTCCTGCCGGTTGGTAGCGATGGACTGCTCCCGGTATTGAGAAATAAGCGTGTTTACCACGGAGGCAGCTACCTCAGGATCGGTATGGGTAAACGCCACTTCTATGATGTCGGTGCCGCCTAGAATGGTCATCTCCAGGCTAGGAGCAATTGCCTCAGGACTGAGGGGCTGACCATCGTCGCCCTGAAGGTCGAGAATGTCGATGGTTTGTTGTAGCAGGGGGCGTGACTGGAGCACCTCTATTTGGGTGCTGAGCGGGGTCTGATCGTTGAGCAGAGACTGGAGCTGTCGGCTTTCGCCGGAACCACCTCCAAACCCGGTTAGCACAGCTGTTCGGTCTACCTTGGTAAACAGTAGTTGGGAATCGGCGGTGTACTTGGGGGTGAGCTGGGTGCTAGCAAAGGCGGCTAACGCCACACAGGTGACAAAGGCTCCTGCGGCTAGCAGCCCTGAATCGCGAATAGCCTGGCCCATACGGCTCATGCTGAGATTTAGGTCGATAGACTCTCGATCTTTGCTGCTCATGGAAATCCTAAGGGCTGTTTACTCGTCTTCTATGACAACAATCATTGGGGCAGATAGCGTTCTAAATAGGGATGCTCTGGTTATGACCGATGGGAACACAGGGCAAATTACAATAGGCTTCAAGGCAACGGGGCCTATGGGCTAGGGGAATACGAATTTACCGATAAGTCTATGACAAGCCATAGTTCCCATTAGGATATACAGCACTGAAGCGGAAGCTTCGTAACCAACCGGACAGTTACTTAAAATTCAGAACCCTCGGTTGATCTGTAAAGCTTCTGTAAATCCTCCCCAAGACTGCGGAACCTTTTAGACGACCGGAGAAACACCATGGTACCCCTGGGTTCTTCGTCCTATTCTATGAATTTACCTCCCAGAAGCGGTAGGACTAATGCCTATGTTTTTGTAAAGTTTGGCGAATGTGTGGGGACTAGTTCCACAGACCTTGATCCGTGATTGCCGTAGTGAGGTGGGCTCGATAGCCTTGCTTGGGTTGCCAGAGAATGGCCCCATCCCGCTCAGTACACCATACCTGGATGCCCCGTTGGGTGAGGTCGGCTTCAGTCTTGGGGGATAGGCGACGGGTGGAGGCAATGGCGATGCGGGGCTGGATGGCGACGATTAAATCGGGCTGGAGGGCTTGGCCATCCCACCACAGGACGTCGCTGGTAAGGGGGGATGAGGACTGTACCAAGGCCCGCTGTTCGATGTCCGTGAGGTGGGTGAGCATGAGCCAGGTTTGTTGATGAAAAAGTGTCAGCCTCAGGGCGGTGGCGGTTTCGGAGAGGGATTCGACTTGGTGCTGGCCCAGGGTGAGGGGCTGGTGCGGCCCTAGCTGCATCGGGTGATGGATGTCCTTAGGCGCGACACTGAGGCGGTGGGTTTGGTAGAAGGCTTGAATGGGGGCTTGGCCCATCAGGGTATGCCAGTTTTGGTCATCGCTGCTCTGTCCGGCAATGGCGTAGGTCAGGCGGTTAATGCCAGCCTGCCGCAAAAACGGCCCCACGGTGTAAAAAGCGGTGGACTGAGTGCCACTGTTCACGAGTAGAGTCGATTGCCGATCCTGCACCACCATGACCGCATCGTTGCCCGCCGCCAGTACCGTGGCCTGGGCAAGGGTAGCTCCTCGATACCATAGAGGCCCTAGGGCGGTGACCAATACCAGCAGGGCCACTAACCACCGCCACCGTCGTCCTAGGACAGACCATCCGCCCAGGCCGTAAAGCCCGTAGAGACCAAGCATTTGCCAGAGGGCAATGTGCCCCATGGCTAGGGTACTGCCAGGTAGGCCAATTTCCCAGTGCACCAGGGCAATGAGCACCGTGGTCGGCAGCCACAGCAGGGTGGCTAGGATGCTACCCAAGGCAGGCAGGGCCAAGGCCACCAAACCGCTGACCATGCCTCCTAGGCTAATGGCAGTTACCAGCGGCGTCACCACCATATTCAACAGGATGCTGTAGGTGGTGAGGGTATTGAAATAATACAGACTGAGGGGGATCGTCCAGAAATAGGCGGCCACGGGCACCGCCAGTAGGGTAGCTAGGGCCGGGGGAAGCCAGTTTAGCCGATCCATCAGGGGCTGCACGCTAACCATGAGGCCGAGGGTAGCCATGACGCTAAGACGAAACCCGACATCGTCAATCCAAAGGGGATTCCAGATCAGCAGCAGAGTTACCGCCAGGAGCAAGCAACCCAGGGGCTTGACGCTCCGCTCTAGGGCAAGCCCGACTAGGGCCCCTAACCCCATGAGCATGGCCCGCATCACACTGGGCTGAGCTCCGGTCATTAGGACGTAGCCCACCAAAACAGCGCTCCCAACCCACAATTGAGCTAACCCAGGATGGGGGAGGCGCGTCTGAAGGGCAGGTAGGCGCAGCAGGGCTACGACCAAGCCTATGAGCAGCGATACCTGGAACCCAGAAGCCGCCAGGACATGGGCTAAGCCCGCCTGGATAAAGGCATCCTGGAGGGGATAGGGCACCTGGGCCGCCTGCCGACCGAGGGCCATAGCGCTCACCAAGGCTCCCTGATCTGCCCCCAGCCCTTGGGCGTGGGATCGCACAATCCGCTGCCGCAGTCGCCACAGCCCCCAGCCGGCCTCTCGCTGCACACTCACCTGTCGACCACTCAGTCCAGCGTAGACTTCTCGACTGGCCAGGTATTGCTGGAAGTTAAACGCGTTAGGATTTTTGGCCCCAGAGGGGGCATAGAGTTGGCCCACCACCCGCAGGATTTGGCCGGGGCGCAGGTCTTTGATTGCATCCAGAGGGGTAGTGACGTAGAGGGTGCCCTCGGTGGCTAGAATAGCCCCCAGGGGCTGGCCCACCTCATCCAAACGCCTGACCTGGTAAGCGTTTAGCCAAAACTGCCCTTTGCCACTGCGGCTTTCCTTGGGCATTTCCGTGAGGCGACCCCACACCTCTTGCTGCGCCCCGGTGGTTGACTCAGGCGGAATCAAATGACTAATGTCTAGCACGGAGGGCTGGGGATACTGCCAACCGTAGTTAAGGGCGGCCACCAGCCCCAGGCCGCCCAACCCCACCCAAAGGGCAGGTCGCGGGCCTAGAAGCCAAGACCTTGGCAGGGTGAG
>CAZWNR010000182.1:0-7627 GCA_964635665.1 uncultured bacterium
GTACGAAGCCCTGCGACAGGCCCTAGTGCCCCGCCGCCATACGGTGAATATTCGGCTGTCGTTACCCTGTCTGCAATGGCGGCTGTATCTGGTGGTGTTGGCCGGAACCGATGTTCGATCCGCCCGCCGCCGAGGCGCGGACGCCGCCCACCATCCCCTCTGGACGCCGATGAACATGGTGGCCATGGCGGGGATTATGGGGGTTGGCATGCTGGCCCTACTAGCGCTGCTGCAACTGGGGCAGACCAATTGGGCGGGTCGCCTAGAACCCAAAACGGCTCCGGCGGCCATTCCCTTTAAAGAAGATCAGCGCAGTTGTGAAACCAGCGGGCGTGTCTGGCAGGACGGTACATGCCTGGACTATACCCACGACCCCACCTTCTAGGATCGCTTGCCCCAACTGCCTTAACGGTAAGGCCATAGCTAATGCCAAATCCTGCTTGGCTACCCCCGATTCCTCAGCGGTGCATTTCGGCTCATCAGGGTGGTCAGGATGTCGATAGATAGAGGTTAGAGCCCGTGCCCTTGGTGCTATGCACCCTAGGATTCTGCCTTTTGGGATCTGCCTTTTGGGAATCGGGGTTATGGGATTCGGATTTGGTGTAGGGACGGCCTAAATGTATTCCCCCCATGTTCCTGTTCTCCTCCGTTTTCCCCTCCCATCAACCGACCAACCATCCAATCCCAGGGAAAGGCCCACCATCCTCACCCTGGAACCAGGGGCAACCAGATGTTGCAAGGCCGCCATGACTACTATCACCGATGAGACTTGCCCCACCCCGATGCTTCAGCCCCCGGAGGCGTCCCCCCCGACCCGGCCACACTCCCTCGCCCACCACCAATCTTTGCTGTGGACGCTGCGATTGGTGCGACGGATTCGGCGATCCCTTGATTTAGAGGTGGTGCTCCAAACCACCGTTTCGGAGGTAAGGCGCTGGTTGCGGGTGGATCGGGTGTTTGTGCTGGAATTTCAGGCTGACTGGGGCGGCGTGGTGCTGGTGGAGGATCATCTGCCCCACTGTCAGGCCTTGCAGGGGCGTCGCATCTACGATGACTGCTTTGCCGAGCGGTGGGTCAAGGTCTATGCCCAGGGGCGTATCCAAGCCGTAGACGATCTTGAAACAGCGGGGTTTTCGCCCTGTCATCAAGACCTGCTGCGGCAGTTGCAGGTGCGGGCCAACCTGGTGGTTCCCCTGCGGGTGCGGGGGCAACTGTGGGGGCTGTTAGTCGCTCAACACTGCGTAGCCCCTCGGCCCTGGGCCAACGACGAACTACACGCCCTCAAACAATTGACCGATCAGGTAGGCCTTGCCATCGAGCAGTCAGAACTCTACCACCAGACCCAAATTGCCCTGCTTCAGCAGACCAAGGCCGCTACCCAATGGAAGGAACAGTCGGCACGGGCGCGGGAACAACACCTCGCTAGCCTGGGTACCCTGGCCGGGGGGCTGGCCCACGATTTAGGCGAAATTCTAACGCCCATTTTTCTGGCGGCGGAAATGCTGAAGCAGCCTACCCTTAATGAACAACAGCAGCAGCTTTGGCTAAACCGGATTAAATCCAGCGCCCACCGTGGGGCCAGCTTAATCGACCAAGTGCTGGCCTTTGCCCAGGGGCTAGAGGGCCAACGCCACTCCCTCCAGTTGGCCTACCTGCTGGGGGAACGGGTACAAACCCTGGCTGAAACCGAACCCGAATCCCTGCTGATTACCTCCCGGCTGCAAGCCACCCGCCTCTGGCCGGTGGAGGCCGACGCCACCCATCTCAACCAGGTTTTTACCAACCTATGCCGTAATGCCTGTGACGCCATGCCCCAGGGAGGGCAACTGCACCTCAACGCCAATAACGTCTGGTGGCGGGGCGATTCGGCCTATCCCCAGCGATCCCCTGGCCCCTACGTGGTTGTCACCCTCACCGATACTGGGGAAGGCATGACCCCAGCAATCTACGACCGCTGCCTCGACCCCTTCTTTACCACCCGTGCCCGAGAGGGGCACTCTGGCCTGGGGCTATCTACCGCCCTAGGATTAGTGCAACTCTACG
The DNA here is from genome assembly GCA_964635665.1 of uncultured bacterium. GTDB lineage: Bacteria > Cyanobacteriota > Cyanobacteriia > Phormidesmidales > Phormidesmidaceae > Nodosilinea. The sequence goes on from CAZWNR010000182.1 coordinate 2,044, forward strand.
GCGGCTGGCTGAACCTGCAAAGCCAGCCCCAGATGGGCACCACCGTGGAGGTTTACCTGCCAGCCCAGGTGCCCGATCTAGACATTCCCCGTTTGCAGGGCCATCTGACCCCCTTGTCCCCCCAGCCTACGACTCTCCTGCTGCTGCTGGCCGAAGCCGAGGATCGGGAACTGCTGCGGGCCATGCTTGCCAGTGGATCGCATACCGTGCTGACCACCGAAGATGGGGCCGAAGCCCTAGCCTGTGTGATTGAGCACCAAGCAACCTTAGGGGCCGTGGTGTTAGATCTCGCCCTGCCCACCTTCAACGGCGGAGCCATGGCCCGCCGCCTCGAACAGATGATCCCCCAAGTACCCATCCTGACCCTAGACAGCCGCAGCCTGCTCTCTCCAGCGCCCGATCCAGGGAGCGCTTCTAGGACGAGCCTGTTAGCCTCACTGTTGACCCAATTGGCCGAGGTATTGTCCTAAACCCTCCCCCTGAATTCGGGGCTGCGGCTTCTGTCGCCATCGTCCCTTGGGCTAGGACCTTCGGGGGATGGCACTCCGTCTCGACGGTTTGCCAGGTGGGAAGTTGGGGGTTCTAAGGCGGATGGGGCCATGGTTGGCCCTAACCCCCTGAGGGGCTTTCCGGTCTAAAGACATGATTGGCTTTTAGCGCAATCATCCCTGTTTTGCTGTGAATTTGGCTGCGCCCAATGCAGCGCAGACGATCCCCAGGCTGAAGTTGGGCGTTTAGCAGGGGCCTCAGTTCTCGACGAATCTGAATGGCCAGAACTTCGCCATCGACATCTAGGTGCAGATGTTTGGGCCATTGGGATCCACCGTCCCCAAAGCCGAGAAAGGTGCCGTCTAGGCTAAACAGCCAGGGGGGCATGGCGCGGACTGTGGTCATGGTCAACCTCCCGATAGGGCTAAAAGAACAGGGCAAGCAAGTTAGTTCAGGCGGCGGGCTTCTACGGTTTGGGGGGTAGATAGGGGATCACGCATTCCAGCTAGGGCCAACTCCCAGCCGTTGGCCAGGGTTAAGACGAGACCATCCTCCCCTTGGGTCTGATCCACCACTTCCTCCTCCAGGTCTTTTTTGGCCACATAGACCAACAGCCGACCGGCAGCATTGGTGCGAAGCATAACTTTCATAACGGTGTCCAAGGGTAAAGGGCTGAATCTCAGGCGGCAAAGCAGATGATCACGGTCGGTCGGCGGGGATCGGGTAATGGGGATCGGGCAGCGGGGATCGGGTAATGGGGATCGGGCAGGCATCCTAGGGGGCATAGCACCAAGGGCGCGGCATCGTTGTGCTGAGCTGCAACACCCCTGGAAAACAGGAGTAGCCGAGCAGTCTTTGGTATCAGTGGGGATCAGGATTTGGCCAACTCCAGCAATTCCTCCACCGAGAGACTGCGTTTCAGGGCCGTGGCCTGATCCCGCACCTGATTCAGGACAGACTGGGTGTGGTCGGCCCCTAGGTGAATGCCCTGGCTGTGGAGGACATGCTGAATCAGATGACGGCCTGAATGTTTACCCACCACCAAACTGCGCTGGCGACCCACTTCGCTAGGGTCAAAGGGTTCGTAGGTGCTGGGATCGTGCAGCACCCCATGGGCATGGAGTCCCGCTTCGTGGGCAAAGGCGTTGTCGCCCACCACGGCCTTCCAAGGGGGGATAGCGCAGTTGGCGGCCTTGGCCACGTAGCGAGAGATGGCTAGGAAATGCTGGGTTTGCAGCCCGGTTTTGAGGCCATAGAGATGCTTGAGGGCCATGACCACCTCCTCTAGGGCCGCATTGCCTGCCCGCTCCCCCAGCCCGTTGACCGTGGTGTTTACCGAGGTGGCCCCCGCCCGCACCCCTGCGAGGGCATTGGCGGTGGCCAGGCCTAGATCGTTGTGGGTGTGCATTTCCACTGGAATGCTGAGCCCTGCTACCAGGGACTTGACCCGGTCGTAGGTGGTAAAGGGGTCGAGGATGCCCACGGTATCGCAGAACCGAAAGCGAAAAGCTCCCCATTCCTGAGCTTGCTGGGCTACCTCCAGCAGCGTGGTAGCGTCGGCGCGGGAGCTATCTTCTCCGCCCACACTCACCGCCAGACCGTGATCTCGCGCAAAGGTAATGGCCTCCCTCAGCCGCTCTAGCACTACAGCCCACTGCCCCTGATACTTGACCTGCACCTGAATTTCCGAAACGGGCACAGAAATGTGAATCCGCTGTAGGCCGCAGTGGATGGAGGCCTGGATGTCAGATAAGACGGCCCGATTCCAGCCCAGCAGTTGGGCCTTTAACCCAAGATCGACAATGGCTCGGATGGCCTGGGCCTCCCCTTGCCCCATGGCCGGGATTCCCACCTCTAACTCCTGTACCCCTAGCGCATCCAACCCCTGGGCAATGGCCACCTTTTCCTCCAGGCCAAAGGCGATCCCCGCCGCCTGTTCCCCATCGCGCAGGGTGGTGTCGTTGATGGCAGGAAAGCATGGGATCATTGGGTTTGCTCCTTCAGGTTTGCCCTTCAGGTTTGCTTATAGCAAGGGCGTCCGCCGTCCTGCCATTCCTAATGGCCATCGAAACTAGCTAAATGATTAACCCCCTACTCAAGGGCTGTATCCTTCCCACGGCGGCTCTTTTCAGATTGCCGAAGGACGGCGGCCTGGGATTTTCCTGGGGAAGAACTGGAATTTTCTAGCCCTAGCCCGAGACTTTTGTACTCATGGAAAACCAAGCTAAATCAGCCCTTTAAGCCCCGAATACCGGAGGAGAATTAAAGCCATCGTGCTGTACTCAAATTGGTCGGGAACCAGGCATCGGTTTGGCCCTGGCTGGGGCAAGGGGTAGCCTAGATAGCCAAAGCCCTGGTCTAAGGTTAAAAATCCCTGACAATCTGCCCTATCCAATCCAGGTTTGCCTTCTTTTAAGGAAGGTTCTAAAAAAGCATGTCGCTGCCCGAACGCCCTCGAAATAGCCGATAGTAGTAGGGAGGAGTTATGTGCTGGAGGCTACGAAATGGCGAACACCCCCGATTCTGTACGCGAGCTACTGCATTCCGAGGACTACGGCGACCGCCTGCGGGCCGTTAACCAACTGCGCGACCTCGACCTCGCCGATGCCTTTGACTTGGCCCAGCTGGCCGCCAATGATGGCAATGCCCGGGTACGCTACGCCGCCATCAGCCAACTCGCCAGCCTAGGGCAGCAGGATCTCGCTACCGTAGAACCTCTGCTCCGCCGCGCCCTTACCAATGACCCAGAACCCGATGTGCAGGCTGCCGCCGCCGATGCCATTGGCGGTTTACACCTGCGGAGTGCCTACGCTGACCTGGCGGCGGTGTATCACAGCACCGGAGAATGGCTGGTGCAATTTAGTATCGTGGCGGCCTTAGGCGAACTGGGCGAACCCCAGGCCATGGATTTATTACAAGAGGCTATCGGATCCGATAACGACCTCGTCATTACGGCAGCCATTGGTGCCCTCGGCGAACTGCGGGACGAGCGCGCCCTGCCCCTGTTGCTGCCCTTTGCCACCCATCCCGATTGGCAGGTGCGCCACCGCCTGGTACAGGCCCTAGCTCAGTTCTCCCAGCCCGCAGCCCAAGCCGCCCTCGCCACCCTGGCCCAAGACAGTTCTGCCATTGTGGCCGAAGCCGCTATCCAGCATCGCAGCGCCTAGCCCCTTAGCCGCTTTACAGAATACAAACCCAGTCCGGAAATTTGCTATGGTAGAGAAGGAGCAAGACTAGAGTTTTTCGAAGACTTATACACCCTTTATTGAGTCCCAGGAAAAAAACGACAGGAAAACTTAATTATCTAATTCCATCCTACGGCTGATGTTTCAGCTAGGTGCTTTGAAGTCATGGGTTAGTTCTCTATCCAATTGTGTGTGATCGTCCTGCAAAAAATAAAAAATGACGACTAGCGGTTCTGGATAGAACCTAAGAAGTGAGTTAAGTCTGGTATCTAGGTGGTTTGTAATGTTGGTTTCATCGAAGGATTCAAGATGGCTTGTAGCCTTCGATCAGAATTTTTGTGAGGTGTTGAGTGGTTGCAACTTCTCCGCCCCTGAGTCAGCAAAAGTGGGGCACGCTGAGCTTCGTTTCTACCTTGTATTTACATCCTGTTCTAGATATTTTGGTTGCCGAAGTTCCTAAGCAGTGGCAAGCTGAAGTTCGCTTAGGTTTGCAAGAAGCCTTAGTCAATGCGGCCAAGCACGGCAATCGCCTTGATCCCACTAAGCAAGTTTCCGTTCGATACACCGCTGCTGGCGCTCAATTCTGGTGGGTGATTGCAGACCAAGGCCAAGGGTTTCAGTATCCCTGTCGCTGTGACGACCTGACCTACGAGACCTGCCATTCCCACGTCAGCGACTGCGGCAGAGGGCTATACATTTTGCACCAAGTGTTTGATCAGGTGCAATGGCACAACGGAGGCCGGGAGCTACACCTCAATAAACGAGTTGCATCCCCCCACCGATTACCCCTGATTCATTGAGGCATTCATTCAAATTCGTAGCAACGTGGATCGCCTGAGGATAGGCGAGGCTTGGTTGATTGACAAAACTTGTTAGCCAGATCTCCGAAAGCCCTCACCCTAGCCTCCTCCCACGGGGCGAGAGAACCGGAACACTGGATCGGCTCCCCCTCTCCCACGGGGCGAGAGGTTGGGGGCGAGGGCCTAAAACGTTAGTCAACGAGGCCGTCAGGAGTAGTGATGACGACCCAACAGGCGGCTGATGGAATGGTTCTTGACAGGCTATCCCGGTGACTATGCACGCTTGCTAGGCATTGACCCCAAAGCGAAACGGCGACAGTGGGAGCAAATTATTCAGAAACCGGAGTAAGATTCACGCAACCAATCCTCTGTCAGTGTGCTGCTGTGAGCGTTTGAATTTTATTGACATTCCTTGCCGCCTGCCGCTGCTAACAACCAAAATAAGCGGCGGCGAATAACCTTTGCATCACCACCAAAACCTCTCAACCGTCCGATTTATCACCTTAACAGGCTGCTAGCGTCGCTGAAATAACCCTAATCCTAAAACGTAACCGTAACCCACCAAAAACAGCCTTAAAAAGGGGAGAGAGAAATAGTGCATTTGGCGAATGGCATAGCCTGTTGTGACTAGCAAATACCCTAGCATTAAAGCCTCTAGGCCCAGAACCCAAGTTTTCGCACCGCGATACTTCTTAGCTATCCAGGATTCTGATCGATTCACGACACCGTACTTAGGAGTCCGGATAAAATTCGCTTCACTCATAACCGCGATCCTGAACCCGCTATGGCCTCTCGCCAACAGCATGAGCAGCGCACCTATCGAATCGAGTTCAAAATACACATGTACTGCTATGTCGCTGATTAGTTTTGTCAGTCAACCAGCGGTTCTAGACACATTATCCGATTAGAAACTTCAATTAAGTTCATGTCTGGATCGCGAAAGTAGATAGAAAGAATCGGCCCTGTGGCTCCGGTACGCTGCACAGGCCCTTCAAGAATTTCAACATCACATGCTATGAGATGGATTACAACCTCATTCAATGGAATCGAGGTAAGAAAGCATAGATCAGCGGAGCCTGGTGTTGGTAGTTGGGCCTTTGGCTCAAATTC
>CAZWNR010000183.1:0-7616 GCA_964635665.1 uncultured bacterium
CCCATCCCCCCTGGGTTCCGGCCTATTAACGTGTCTCGCTATGGCCCCAGCAACATGCAGAAATCCCTGCGTGACCTGAGCTGGTTTCTGCGCTATGTCACCTACGCTATTGTGGCGGGGGATCCAAACATCATTGCGGTGAACGTTCGCGGTCTGCGGGAAATCATTGAGAATGCCTGTTCCTCAGCAGCGACCATCGTGGCTATCCAGACCATGAAAGCGGCTTCTATCCGCTATGTCAGTGGCGATACCGAAGCCAAGGACATTGTGGCCCAGTACTTCGAGGTGCTGCTGACCGAGTTTAAGGCCCCCACCCCTTCGGACAAGCTGCGCCAGCGTCCCTCCGGCGACCTGCAAGGCTTGCAACTGCCCCAGATTTACTTCAATGCAGCGGAACGGCGACCCAAGTACGCCATGAAGCCTGGCCTCTCCGCCACCGAAAAGAATGACGTGGTGAAAGCGGCCTATCGTCAGGTGTTTGAGCGCGACATTACCCGTGCCTACTCCCTGTCGATCTCTGACCTGGAATCCAAGGTGAAAAACGGCGAAATCTCCATGAAGGAGTTTATTCGTCGCTTGGCCAAGTCTCCCCTGTACCGCAAAAACTTCTACGAACCCTATATCAACAGCCGCGCACTAGAACTGGCCTTCCGCCATATTCTTGGTCGTGCGCCCAGCTCCCGTGAAGAGGTGCAGAAGTACTTCTCCATTGTGTCTGCGGGTGGGCTGTCCGCCCTGGTCGACGCCCTGGTCGATTCCAAAGAATACGGCGATTACTTCGGGGAAGAAACCGTTCCCTACCTGCGCGGCTTGGGCCAAGAAGCCCAGGAATGCCGCAACTGGGGGCCGCAGTTCGACCTGTTTAATTTCAGTGCGCCCTTCCGCAAGAAACCCCAGTTCATCACCCTGTTCGCCTCCTACGAACAGCCCCTACCCGACCAGCACCCCTACGGTTCCGGCAACGATCCCCTGGAAATCCAGTTTGGGGCGATCTTCCCGAAGGAAACCCGCAACCCCAGCGCCACGCCAGCCTTCTTCAACAAAGACACCCGCCGGATTTTGATCCACCGTGGCCCCGGCATCAACAACCAGTTGAGCAACCCCGCCGCTCGCGGCCTCAACCCCGGTTCTCTCGGTGCCAAGGTGTTCAAGCTGGATCAAATTCCCAAAACAGGGAATACCAAGGCCAGCGTACGCTACTCGGAAAGCTCCACCCAGGCTGTGATCAGCGCCGCTTACCGTCAGGTGTTTGGTCGCGAGGTGTACTCCGGCCAGCGCTCCAATGTGGCGGAAATCAAGCTAGAGAACGGCGAAATCACCGTGAAGGAGTTCATCCGGAGCATCGCCAAATCTGAGGCCTTCCGTAAGACCTACTGGTCGTCCCTGTACATTATGAAGGCCGTGGAATACATCCACCGTCGTCTGCTGGGTCGTCCTACCTACGGTCGTAAGGAAACCAACGCCTACTTCGATATCTGTGCTAAGAAAGGCTTCTACGCCCTAATCGACGCCATCATCGACAGTCAGGAATACGCTGAAGCCTTTGGCGAAGATACCGTTCCCTACGAGCGCTACCTGACACCCAAGGGCTTGGCTCTGCGCAGTATGCGGGTGGGCACCCTGGCTGAGAAGGGCATGATGCCAATCCCCGATACCACCGTGCCGCGCTTTGTGGAACTGGGTTCCGTTGGCGAAGATCGCTCCATCCCCGATGTGCAGCGCCGCATCAGCCAAGGGGTGAACCGTCAGCGCCAGCAAACCAAGGTGTTCAAGCTCACTTCTCTGGTCGATAAACCCAACCTGAAGCTGGTCACGGCTGCGGCCTATCGTCAGATTTTTGAGCGGGATGTTGCGCCCTACATTGTGAAGAGCGAGTTCACGGCCCTGGAAAGCAAGCTGGGCAACGGCGAAATCACTCTCAAGGAGTTCATCGAAGGGCTGGGCTGTTCGAGCCTTTACATTAAGGAGTTCTACGCGCCCTACCCCAACACCCAGGTAATTGAGTTTGGTACCAAACACTTCCTAGGTCGGGCTCCGCTGGATCAGGCGGAGATCCGCAAGTATAACCAAATCTTGGCTAGCGAAGGAATCCGTGGCTTCATTAAGGCCATGCTGAACACCCCTGAGTATGCCGAGAATTTTGGGGAAGATACGGTACCCTATCGCCGCTATCCCACCCTACCTGCGGCCAACTTCCCCAACACCGAGCGGCTGTACAACCGTCTCACCAAGCAAAATCGTGATCTGGTGGTGCCCAGTTTTGTGCCCGCCAAGTCCACGATTCCGGTGACGGATATGCCCCTGATGGCCGATGCCGTGGCCGCTCAAGCCAGCCAAGAAGCTGCACTGGCCGCTTCCGTCGGACGGGCGACCCAGTCTGCCACTCTAGAACTACCCATGGTGCAGCCTGCGACTCGCCTTTACCGCTGGTTGGCGGACATGGACGCAGCCCAAGCGGAAGACGTCATTACCGCGATCTATCGCCAGGTAATGATGACCTACGACGGCGAAATCCCGACCGCTTGGCGTTTGTCCCAGGCTGAGCAGGCTCTCTGTCAAGGGACGCTGACCGTGCGGGGCTTTGTGGCTGAATTGCTGGCCTCTGACGCCTATCAGCAGCGCTTTGTGGACACCTATCCCCAAAGCAAACTGGTGGAAATCATGGCGCGGCAAATTCTGGGCCGTAATCTGGCCCAGGACGAGGAAACCCAGCAGTATCAATCCATGGCCGTTGCCCAAGGGTGGTTGGCCGTTGCCCATACGATGCTGTCTTCGGCAGAGTATCAACGCTACTTTGGCGAACAGGGCGTGCCCTACCGGCGCTAGGTTAGTCGGGATCTGGAGTAGGAGGCCTTTATGGTGAGTCGTCTACTCCAGATCTCACCCTAAACTCAGCCGTATCTATCCGATTCAATCCTTGACGCGTTTACAACGAAATATTAAGCATGACCGCCGGATTGCCCTAATCTAGGCGGTTATGTCTGTGGTTTCGCCGACTTTTCTCCCTGAAACCCTAGCAGGGCGGGCATTTAGAAAACTGAGGACGACTATTACAAAATATTGCGTTGTCTTTAAGAAGGGGATCACAATCCCTGACAATGATTCGGGAAGGATACTGAGCCTTTGAGGATTCTCGCTGAACTCGATAGTGCTGCGGTGGCACCCTCGCTCGCTCAGTCCATTGGCCCGTTAATGCCAGTTTGATAGACATCTGGTTATATCTTTCGGAGGAATCCATCAATGAGTATTGTCACGAAGTCAATCGTGAATGCTGACGCTGAGGCCCGTTACCTCAGCCCCGGCGAACTGGATCGGATCAAGGGTTTTGTGACCTCTGGTGAGCGTCGCCTGCGCATCGCTCAGGTGCTGACCGAGTCCCGTGAGCGCATCGTGAAAGAAGCTGGCAACCAGCTCTTCCAAAAGCGCCCTGACGTGGTTTCTCCCGGTGGCAATGCCTACGGCGAAGAAATGACCGCCACCTGCCTGCGCGACATGGACTATTACCTACGTCTAATCACCTACGGCGTGGTCGCTGGTGATGTGACCCCCATCGAAGAAATCGGTCTGGTGGGCGTACGTGAAATGTACAACTCCCTGGGCACCCCCATCCCCGCTGTGGCTGAAGCTGTGCGTTCCATGAAGGCTGTGGCAACCGGGCTGCTGTCCAGCGACGATGCCGCTGAAGCCGCCTCCTACTTCGACTATGTTGTCGGCGCGATGCAGTAATTGCCTCGGCACTACGTCGTCGATTCGTTGTTGAGAATACGTCAGTTCTAAGGAAGCTTCACCCATGCAAGACGCAATTACCGCTGTTATCAATTCCTCTGATGTGAAGGGTCAGTACCTCGACGGTTCCGCCCTGGACAAGCTGAAGGCTTACTTCCAGACCGGTGAACTGCGGGTCCGTGCCGCCTCCACCATCAGCGCCAACGCCGCTGAAATCGTGAAGGAAGCTGTGGCCAAGTCCCTGCTGTACTCCGATATCACCCGTCCCGGTGGCAACATGTACACCACCCGTCGCTATGCTGCTTGCATCCGCGACCTCGACTACTACCTCCGGTATGCCACCTACGCCATGCTGGCTGGAGACCCCTCCATCCTGGATGAGCGCGTGCTGAACGGCCTGAAGGAAACCTACAACTCCCTGGGCGTGCCCATCGGTGCAACCGTGAACGCCATCCAAGCCATGAAAGAAGTGACCGCTAGTCTGGTGGGCGCTGATGCTGGTAAGGAAATGGGTGTGTACTTCGACTACATCAGCTCTGGCTTGAGCTAAGCCTCAATCCTTAGTGCAATCCCTCTCCCCTAAGGCGATAGGGTAGTCACAGGCCAGAGTCAGGAGCGAGTGTTTGGACAATGGGTTAGGCTGTTTTGTCTTCCTGGTGTCCCTAGCATTGGCTTTCGACTCTGGCTTTTCAGTAGGGTTAGCCTAACTGTAAGTTCTGTAGTCCAGCGAGATCGTAGGAGAATGTTTTACCATGCGCATGTTTAAGATTACGGCCTGCGTGCCTAGCCAAAGCCGCATTCGCACCCAGCGTGAACTGCAAAATACCTTTTTTACTAAGCTAGTGCCCTACGAAAACTGGTTTCGTGAGCAGCAGCGCATTCAAAAAATGGGTGGCAAAATCGTTAAAGTTGAGCTGGCCACGGGTCGTCAAGGCACCAACACTGGTCTGCTGTAGGCCAACGCTCTGTCTGATTCGGAGCGCTGGCTTTGGCGACTGGGGTAAGCTGCAAAAATTAGCACCCAAGGTTAAGCCCTTCGGTAGCCCATGGATTATGGGGCAAAACCGAAGGGTTTTGCATGTTTTTAGTGCTGGTGAGCGAAGTAGGTCGGATGCTAAATGCCTCCGACTCGCTACAGCTTCGATGATCGAGAAAACCTTACCACTACTGTTGGCTTAGAGCCCGTTCTTTCCCATGCGAATGCGGTATGAGCTATTGCTCCTGCATGAGGCGTAGATAATTTTGCTTAAGCTGAACATGACTGGCACTAAGACGATCCGACAGGTTCTTTTCGACTTCGGAAATTTGCTGCCAAAATTGGGAAGACCGTTGAGAGGAAATGTAAGCTTGCCAAAGTTGCGTGAAGAGGGCCATGGCTTCGGGGCTTTGGTCTTGTAAATCCGCGATGATGGTTTGGATCACTTGGCTGGCTTCTCCGTGGGTTTCAACGGTTTGCGCTAAATCCAAGGCCGACTGAAGCCGGATGGCAAGGTCAGTTATTGACGGATGATTCGCGGAAGTCATGGCAAAACCTGGGCAGGGTGGGCATACAGGAGCGAGACCTAGCCCCAAGGACTGCGACGGGAATGCTCTTGCTGTCATAAATCTAAATAATTTGTGGAGATTCAGCAAGGCGAGGGCCAAAGAGTGGTGTAGATTCGTAAAGGGTCTAGCTGAGAAAGGCTCTGTCCCGGTCGTCTTTACGTTGCTCTCCGTCTTTAATTGCTATGGCCAAACAGCGCATCCTTTCGGGCATTCAACCTACGGGTAATTTGCACCTGGGCAACTATCTTGGTGCGATTCGTAACTGGGTTGACTTACAGGATGAGTACGATGCCTTCCTGTTTATGGCCGATCTCCATGCGATCACGGTGCCCCACGATCCGGCGCAACTGGCCGAAAACACCTACAAGGTAGCGGCAACCTATCTGGCCTGCGGCATTGACCCTAAAAAATCCACGATTTTTGTGCAGTCTCACCTGTCGGCCCACGCGGAACTGGCCTGGTTGTTCAACTGCATTACACCCCTGAACTGGCTGGAGCGGATGATTCAGTTTAAGGAAAAAGCCGTGAAACAGGGGGAAAATGTCAGTATTGGCCTGCTAGACTACCCTGTCCTGCAAGCGGCGGATATCTTGCTGTACGAGCCGGATTTGGTGCCCGTGGGCGAAGACCAAAAGCAGCACCTCGAACTGACCCGCGACATTGCCAATCGCCTGAATTTTCAGTATGGCAGCGAAGAAAAACCGGTGCTGAAGGTGCCGGAACCGCTGATTCGAGAAGCTGGCGCTAGGGTGATGAGTTTGACCGACGGTACCAAAAAAATGTCAAAGTCGGATCCATCAGAACAGAGCCGGGTTGATTTAACCGACTCGCCAGAGGTGATCATTAAAAAAATCAAGCGGGCTAAAACGGATCCTGAACGGGGGCTCTGGTTTGATGATCCCAATCGCCCTGAGTGTCATAATCTGCTGAGCCTATACATGATTTTGTCGGGCCAAACGAAGGAAGCCGTTGCCGCCGAATGCCGGGAGATGGGCTGGGGGCAGTTCAAACCGCTGCTAGCCGAAACTGCCGTTGTGGCACTCGCCCCCATTCAGGAGAAGTTCAACGACTTGATGGCGGATCGGGGCTACCTAGAATCTATTCTCAAGGATGGGGAAGAGAAGGCCGCTGCGGTGGCTAACCCCACGTTGGCCAAGGTGAAACAGGCACTCGGCTTTTCCATGGCCCCCTAGAACCTGGGATCAAGGCATCTGGCGGTTTTCCTGTGGGGACAACCGGCAGGCTATACTAGCCAAACGTATATTGACATTGCCATTGAGGAGAACGGGTTGACTGCTGCACCCTTAGGTTATCGTCTCCAATCCGCTGCCCAGGCGGGTGACTTTTTAGTTACCGCTGAGGTTATGCCGCCCAAGGGATCCGATCCCAGCCATATGCTGCAAATGGCTCGTTTGCTGAAAGGGCGGGTGCATGGGGTCAACGTCACCGATGGTAGCCGCGCCGTAATGCGGATGTCGTCCCTGGCGGCGGCGGTACTGATTCAGCAGGAAGGGATTGAGGCGGTGTACCAAGTCGCCTGCCGCGACCGTAACCGTATTGCCCTTCAGGCCGATCTCCTCGGTGCCCAGGCGCTAGGTCTACGTAACGTCCTCGCACTGACGGGGGATCCGGTGAAGGCGGGTGATCATCCCGAGGCTCGACCTGTGTTTGACCTAGAATCGGTGCGGCTGTTGCGGCTGATTCACCAACTCAACAGCGGTGAGGATAGCCACGGTAAGCCCCTCACCGATGGTGCACTCAACCTCTTTGCGGGGGCAGCGGTGGATCCGCAGTCTGCGAGTTGGTCAGGGTTACAGCGGCGGTTTGAGGCCAAGGTCAAGGCTGGGGCAGCGTTCTTCCAAAGCCAGCTGATCACCGACTTTGATCGGCTCCACAAATTTATGGATCACATTGCGATGGGGTCGGGGCGGCCTGTGTTGGCGGGGATCTTTTTGCTGAAGTCGGCCAAAAATGCCCAGTTTATTAACCGCAATGTGCCTGGGGCCAAGATCCCCGAAACCATCATTCAACGGCTAGCCGAAGCCCAGGATCCCCTGCAAGAGGGAATTCAGATTGCGGCAGAGCAGGTGCAATCGGCTCGCCAAATCTGCCAAGGGATCCACCTGATGGCGGTGCGGCGGGAAGACCTGATTCCGCAAATTTTGGACCGTGGCGGGATTGCCCCCCTCGATCCCCTGGAGATGCTACGACCGGGGCAGGATCCCGTGGCCAATTTGGGCTATAAGAATGGCAGCAAAGACCGCCCCGTCGAGGTATAGGCCCTTCGACGACTGGGCTTCGACGACTGGCAGAAACGCGGGCGCGATGATTTCGCCACCTAGGGC
>CAZWNR010000184.1:0-7562 GCA_964635665.1 uncultured bacterium
CTCATCCACCGAGGCCACGCCTTCAAGCACCTCGCCATCGGCAGGGATCATGTCGCCAGCCACAACTTTGATGCGATCCCCCCGCTTCAAACTGGTGGAGTTCACCGCTTCTACCGATCCGTCCGATCTCAGCCTGCGAGCCACCGTATCTGAGCGGGTAGACCGGAGAGCATCGGCCTGGGCCTTGCCGCGACCTTCGGCCACTGCTTCGGCAAAGTTGGCAAACAGCACGGTGAAAAACAAAATCAGCGTAATCAAACCGTTGTAGAGAGCAGCCTCGCCGTTAGGGTCAGAGCCAAACAGATTAGGGTTTACGGTCAGCAGTGCCGTGGTCAGTGTACCGACCCAAACCACAAACATGACTGGGTTTTTGATCATCGCCCGTGGGTCTAGCTTGCGGACGGCTTCGACTAGGGCCCTTTGATAGAGGTCGGTCATCTTAGCCTTCGGGGTGTGCTTGCGCTGCTGGCGAGGCCCGCCGGGTTGTTTAAGGGGAAGGGGGGCAGGAGTCATGGGTTCAAGAAAACTCGTTGGAACGTTGAGGAGTTAGGAAATCGGGAGTTACCCTAAGTTGAAGGCTTCGGCCACTGGCCCCAGCGCCAACACGGGAAGAAAGGTCAGGGCTCCGAGGATGAGAATGGCTCCGGCGGTGACGATCGTGAACAGGGGGGTGTCGGTGCGAAGGGTGCCTGCGGTTTCGGGAACGGGTTGTTTGCGGGCCATGCCGTCGGCGAGGAAGATCAGGGTGGCAATAGGCACGTAGCGACCGGCAAGCAGGGAAAAGCTGGTGCTGAGGTTCCACCAGAGGGTGTTGTCGCCTAAACCCTCAAGGCCAGAGCCGTTGTTGGCCGCAGCGGAGGCGTACTCGTAGACCACCTGGGAAAGGCCGTGGAAGCCGGGATTGCTGATGCCGGATAGGGTTTCCGGGAAGGCTAGGGTAATGGCGCTGGGAATGAGGATGGCGATGGGGTGGATGAGCAAAATTAGGCTGGCAAGAACGATTTCGCGCTTTTCGATTTTGCGGCCCAAAAACTCAGGGGTGCGCCCTACCATTAGCCCGGTGAGGAAGACGGTGAGAATCAGAAACACAAAGAGGTAGGCGGTGCCGGTGCCCTGGCCGCCCCAAACGATCTGCAGAAACAGATTGGAGAGGGTGACGAAGCCGCCTGTGGGCATCAGGGAATCGTGGAGGCCGTTGATGGCTCCGCACATGGTGCCGGTAGTGGAGACGGCCCAAAGGGCGGTGAGGAAAGACCCAAAGCGAGTCTCTTTACCCTCTAGGTTGGGCTGTTGGCTGCCGAGCACCTGGTTAACCAGGGGGTTGCCCTGGTCTTCGCCCACGGCGGCAATGGCGATACAGGAAACAAAGATGGCAAATACCATCCAGAAGATCAGCCAGCCCTGTTTGGGGTTACCCGCCATGTAGCCGTAGGTGAGGATCAGTCCGGCGGGAATTACCAGCATGATCACGGTTTCGAGCAGGTTGGTGAAGTTGTTGGGGTTCTCAAAGGGGTGGGCCGAGTTGATACCAAAGAATCCGCCGCCGTTTTCCCCCAGTTGTTTGATGATTTCAAAATGGGCTACCGGGCCACGGGCAATAAATTGGGTGGCTCCTTCCAGGGTCGTGGCTTGGGCGGGGCCAGCAAAGGTTTCGGGCACTCCGGCAATCAGCAGGGCAATCGCCCCCACTATCGAAATCGGCAGCAAAATGCGGGTAATCGACACCATTAAATCGGTGTAGAAATGGCCTAGGGGGTGTCCTGTTAACCCCCGAATAAAGGCAATCGCCACCGCCAACCCCGTTGCCGCCGAGGTAAACATCAAAAACCCCAGTGCCCCCACCTGGCTGAAATAGCTAAAGGTCGTTTCGCCGGAGTAGTGCTGCTGGTTTGTGTTGGTGGTAAAGGAAATCGCGGTATGCAAGCCCAGGTGCCAACTGGGAGCGGTCAACCCCGTCGGGTTTAGGGGCAGCACACCCTGGAGCATAAAGATAACGTAGACCAAAAGGATCATCGCTAAATTGCTGACCAGTACGGCACAAAGGTACTGCCCGCCGGTCATGGAGCGGCCATCCAGCACACCAGATCCGGCGAAGACCACCCGCTCCACCGGAGAAATCATCCGGTCAAGCCAGGTTTTCTGCCCTAGAAAGACCTGGGCCATGTAGCGTCCTAGAAAAGGCGAAACTGCAGCCAAAATTATCAGTATCAGGAGTACCTGAAAGAATCCTTGCAGCATGGAACTAATGGGTACAGAGCAACAGAGATAGACCTGTTCAGAAGAAAAAGCCCCCGCTAAGACACGTTCTGTTTGAGCTGTAAGCAATGCCCTAGATGGGGCGAGATGGCAGGATTGAGGGCGATGGCAATTAAACAGTCACCCTCTTCAATCACGGGGTTTTGTTGCAGATAAATCAATTTCTCTGCTCGAACTAAGCCTAGGAAATGGCAGCTATCCGGCAACTGAATGGATCTCAGAGGCTTCCCAAGATGTACGCTGTGAAAATAAACCGTGCAGGTCAGCAGCTTGGCCTTCATGACGAGAGCCTTTCCCCAAAACAGTATTTGATATCTCTATTCTGCGGCTATTGGATCTGAAATCAAGGTATAGAAAAGCGTTTAATCTAGATTTATATCTCCTCGTCTAAGTCCTCAATATAGATAGCGTTTAGGTGACGGTTGTAACTCTATATCATTTGATATAAATGTCACCATTTCCTGCGAAATAAGTCCTAGAATGGATTGACAAAATGACCTCAGTCGAACGTGTAGAACCTGCGAATCTTTCAACGTGCGAACGTGCAAATCCTTCCTCCTTATTTCTATGCGCCGCCTCCGCCTCCACTGGCAACGAACCCATTGGCTCATCACCGCTCTCGTGGTGGTGGTGATTGTGTTTGAATACAGCACGCCACCGCCCTACGTGTTTGGCTATCTGTACATTGGAGCGGTACTCTTGGCCAGTGGACGACTGGGGCGGGGGGCAACGCGATGGGTGACGGCGATTGCCATTGCCCTTACCTTGCTTAACCTGGTGATCCCTGGCCTAGAGCCAATTTCCACAGTGACTATTGCCAATCGGGCGATCACTGTGCTGGCGCTGGCGGTAACGGGGTGGCTGAGTGATCGCATTCAGCGCTACGAAAAGGCCATCACCCACCAGCACGCCCAAATTCTGGCCCAGGCCCAGTTGGCTCGGATGCGGGAGGATTTTGTCTCAACCCTGACCCACGATTTGAAAACACCGCTGTTGGGAGCACTCGAAACGCTCCACGCCCTGGAAACAGAGCAGTTTGGGGCCGTTACGTCGGCCCAGCGGCGGGCAATCGCGATCATGACCCGCAGCCACCAGACCACCCTACAACTGGTGGAAACCCTGATGGATGTCTACCGCAATGACAGCGAGGGGCTGCGCCTCAACCTGACGGATGTGGATGTGGTGGCCTTAGCGGAGGACACGATCATGCAGCTCACGGCCTTCGCAGCCTCGCGGCAGGTAAACATTCGCCTGCACCAGGGAGAATCCGACTTTCGCCAGCCCTGTTGGGTAAGGGCCGATGTGCTCCAACTCCAGCGGGTGCTGAGTAACCTGATTGCCAACGCCATTCACCATTCTTTGCGGGGCAGCTTGGTAGAAGTCGTGATTCGCCCCAGAGGAGATGACTGTTTGGTGCAAGTGCTCGACCAGGGCCAGGGCATCGCCGCCGAGGAAATGGCCCACCTATTCGAGCGGTTCTACCAGGGCCACAGCGATCGCCAGACGAAAGGTAGCGGGCTGGGGCTTTACCTCAGCCGTCAGATTGTGGAGGCCCACGGTGGCACCATCTGGGCCGAGTCGCGCCAGCCCAGGGGCGCGGTGTCTGCTTTCCGGCTGCCCGCCCAGCCCCCGGTGCAGGATAATAACCTGATGCTACGCGCCGCTAACTCCCGATGACCGACCAGCCCGTGAATATTCTTCTGGTCGAAGACGATGAGCTGTTTCGACTGGGGCTTTCTACCCGCCTTCAGCAGGAGCCCACGCTGCGGATTGCCGCTGAGGCGGAGGACGGCGAAACGGCGATTGCCTTGGTCAACCAGCAGCCCTTCGATGTGGTGCTGCTGGATATTGGCCTGCCGGGGATTGGCGGCATCGAAGCCTGTCGCCAGATCAAGCAGCACCACCCTACCCTGCCAGTGCTGGCCCTCACCTCCCATAACCAGCCGGCCCTGATTGCCCGCCTAATTGAAGCCCAGGCCCAGGGCTACTGCGTTAAGGGCATTGCTGCCGAGGCCCTGGTGTTGGCGATTCGCTCGGTGGCGGTGGGGGCTACCTGGTGGGATGCGATTGCCTCCCAGGAAATTCAGGCGGCGTTCCAGTCTGCGGCCCCCACCTCCGGATCATCCCCCCCCAGTCCCTCAACCACCCTAACCACCCTGACCAAGCGAGAGCAGGAAATCCTAGCGCTGATGGCCGCTGGGCAGAGCAACCAGGAAATTGCCGAGACCCTCTACATTGCCCCCGGCACGGTGCGTGTCCATGTCCACGCCATTTTGCAAAAGCTGGAGGTGCGTGATCGCACCCAGGCGGTCATCCTGGCCATGCAGATGGGTTTGGTTTTACCGCGAAGAAACCTGTCTGACTGATGGTGATCTAATTGCTCGGTGTAACGACCAAGCCCACCGGATGCAGATAATCTTTGTATCTTAACGACAACTTGACGTTGTTTCCGGTGACGCGCAATTGTTATACGGCAATTAGAATGTGTGTTCCCAGCGGATGAGAATCTTCGGTGTAAGCCAGGGCAACTCGCTCTGGGTTGCGGGTATTCCAAGCGTCTTCGGCTGCTTGAACTTTGGCTCTCGCTGTTTCTATGGTGAAGGGAGGCAAGGGAGGTCGGCTTGTGGCATCAGACATCGTTAAATTTCCTCAAGGTTGTTGGCTTAACTGCTGCTCTAGTTGGGTAATGCGATCACGCAAGGGAACCATCATCTGTTCCACTTCGGTTTCCGAATAGCGGATCGGAATGTGTTGAGGACAGTTTTCGCTAGTTGCTTCAACATGGAACAGAATGGCCCGTTCGATGTCAGCTGCATAACCAGGAACACGTAATTGCTCGATTAATTCCGCATCTCCCTCCACAAATTCGGCCCTACCCCAAATCTTGATGCGTTTGCGGTGACGGTAGTCCATCAGAAACAGAAATGCTTTGTTGTTGCCAGATAGATTGCCCACTGTGATGTACTGCACATTCCCTGAAAAATCGGCAAACCCCAGCGTCTTCTCATCCAGTACTTTCAGAAATCCGGGCGAGCCCCCGCGAAACTGAATATACGGATAACCATGCGAACTAACCGTTCCAAAATAGAAACCATCAAGTAGAGCAATAAAGTCGGCAATTTTTGGGGTGATGGTATCGTTGGCAGCACCGTTGGCAATGTATTTTTCGTAGGTCTGCCTTGATCCACGTTGTTCTTGCGCGGCTTTAACTTCGGGCGTAAACGCAATTTCTCCAAACTGACGGGGCATGATCTCCTCCTATGCTGTGATTGGTGCTTCAATGCCACTCATGCCAATAAAACCAGGAAGATGTTTGACGCGATCAATCCACGCCAGCACATTTGGATAGACGTCAAGGGCAATTTTGCCATCTTGAGCCAAGGCAACGTAGGGAAAGACGGCAACATCTGCAATCGTTGGATGTCCTAGTTCTAGCCATGGCTGTTGCGCAAGATGCTGATTAAGTTGAGTTAAGATAAACGCTGATTTTTGGATTGCCCGTTCCAAATTGATGGTGGTCGCGTTGAACAAATAGTACAAGCGAGCCGATTCAGGGCCCTGACGAACCTCCCCTGCGGCGGTTGAAAGCCAGCGCACAACTCGACTGAGCGATTCTGCTTCTAGAGGTAGCCAAGTTTCGCCACCATACTGCCGCGCTAGATAGATCAGAATCGCTTGGGCATCGGGTAGCACAATATCTCCATCAACCAGAACCGGAACCTGTCCAAACGGATTCAAGGTGAGGAATTCCGGCTGTTTGTGGCCGCCTTTGAGCAAATCGACTTGAATCCATTCATACTCCAAGCCAAGCAACGAGAGCAGAAGCTTTGCCTTGTAGCTGTTACCTGATAGCTCGTGACCGTAAAGCTGAATCATGGTTGATCCTCTCCTAAAAAACTGTACCGTTCGTTCGGTATAATCAGACTGTACCGTTCGTTCGGTATAATGTCAACACCTTCGTTTCAGCTTTCCCCATGCCTAGAGAAACCTATATTCCATGCCTGTTACGCCTATTTCGCGAGTACGGCTACGATGGCGCAACGCTGGCAAAAATTTCTGAAGCGACGGGGTTAGGAAAAGCCAGCCTTTACCACTACTTTCCCGGCGGTAAGGATGAGATGGTTGAGGCCGTGCTGGATCACTTGGAACATTGGGTGGAGCAAAACATCTTGCAAGTCCTGAAAAGCCCAGGTGATCCACTCACTCGATTGCAGCAAATGTGCGATCGCCTCAGTGAAGTGTATGAGGGAGGAAAACAGCCCTGCCTATCGGCAATTCTGTTGTTGGGTTCTGCTCGTGATGTGTTTCACAATCACGTCCAAGCCCTTTATCTAGCTTGGATTGATGCAATCGCAGAGGTTTTAATAACGGCGGGTTTAAGGAGTACAGCAGCGAGGCAACGAGGAGAAGATGCTGTTATTGCTATTCAAGGCAGCCTCATTCTGTCCCAGGGACTCAATGATTCTGCTACTTTTCAGAGAACTGTTGAGCAACTACCCCAACAGCTTTGTCGAGGTTTAGATCGAAAAAATACTGGTTGAGCCGCATAACGATCTAAGTTTGCGGCGGCAGATAGCCCAGAATGCCCATCGATAGCCCTTATCCCATCCGCCCCGATGCAGTGTTAGGCAATGGAACTTAGCCCATGAAGCTTCATGGGTTCAAGGTCTTTTCGATGCGGCGATCAGGCACAAGCCACATGACGGCAACCAGAATATACAACGCACATGCCAGCCAAGGGGCTACAAAAGCCATTGGAATTGCACCCGTATAGATTAATAACGATAGCTTCCCTTTGAGATCTCGACCAAGGGCGTTCGCGAGAGTAGAATCTTGACCGTGGTGAAAAATAAGGGTGCGGGTTAGAACAAAATAGGCAATTGCCGCCAATAGGAGCACAGCACCATACAGGGCAACAGGCAACGCCTCAAAATGATTTTCACCCATCCATGCGGTGGCAAAGGGAAATAACGACAACCAAAACAACAAATGCAGGTTTGCCCACAGTGTTGAACCATTAACGTGCCGGACAGCCTGAAACAAATGATGGTGATTGTTCCAGTAAATCCCAACATACACGAAGCTCAAAACATAGCTGAGGAAGGTTGGAATCAGCGGAAGTAGCGCAGCCAGATCGGCTTCCTCAGGGACTTTTAACTCCAGCACCATAATGGTGATGATAATGGCAATAACTCCGTCACTAAATGCCTCTAGTCTGCCTTTAACCATTTTTGGTTGCGCTCCTTATCTGCTTACTGCATTGTCTAGCCACCGTTTGCAAAAATGGTTGTCTAGTGGTTGGTCGG
>CAZWNR010000185.1:0-7560 GCA_964635665.1 uncultured bacterium
GGGAAGCGCCCCCGCAGGCACCAGCGGCAGGGTATCCCAAATTGAGGCATTGGATACCACCGCCGTCCTCGCTGTGAGGACTTCCCCGGAACGGAGTTTCACCCCCGTTGCTCGCCCGTTCTGCACCAGAATTTCCTGCGCGTGGGCACCCAGGCGTAGGGTGCCGCCGAATTTCTCCAGCCCCCGCACCAGGGCATTCACCAGGGCCGCGCTGCCGCCGATGGGGTAGTCTAGCGTTACCCCCGGTCGATACCACTCGGCAAACATAAAGGCGATTTCGGCGGTGCTAGTGCCCTCGGCGGGAAGCCCCGACAACAAAAAGCACAGCATATCCATCCAGTTGCGAATGAAGGGATCGGTGACGGTGCGGTTCAAGACGGTACTGAAGGGTTGGCTAGATTGGGCCAGGGCCGGGGCATTGCGCAGCAGTTCCCAACCGTAGGGCAACACCGTTTGCAGCGCCCCCCAATCCAGCCGCAGGGTCGCCGGAGGAAGGGCCGTAGCCGCCCGTCCTAGGGGTGCCATCACCCGCTGAAGCTGCCGCCATTCTTGGACGGCCTGCTGTCCCCGCAACCGCTGCAACACCTGACAAAACTGGTCGTTGCCCACGGTGGTATCAAAGTCGCCTTCGGGCAGGCGCACGCCCCAGGTATCGTAGTTGGCCCAGGAGATGCTATCCGCTTCGCCAAGGGCATCCAGCACATGGCGAAGGGGGTTGGTGGAAGGCCGCGAGGACAACCCCGAATACAGCGACGGGCCAGAATCGAACCGAAACCCTTGCCGCTCGAAGCCGTGGGCCGCGCCACCGGGAATGGTGTGGCTTTCGCAGATCGTTACCCGCAGACCGTAGCGGGCCAACAACGCCCCACAGCACAGGCCACCGATGCCGCTGCCAATAATAATTACGTCGCTATCCATTGCCATTGAGGAACTTACGCTAACCATCGCTCAGGCCAACCATAAACCACCACTCAACGACATCTTAGGAGATTTTCAAACCCTCATTTTCAAAATCCCATTCAAATATAAACTCGTCAAGGCAACATTCGGTTTACGGCGGGGACAGTCGTCCGTTATAGCTACGACCTTGATGGCTCTAGAATATGAACTAGAATCCGTAAAACCTCTTCTAGATCGGCGGGCACTCGGTAAAGATTAAGATCTTGAGTTACCTGTTGAGTTTGACGATTAAATTGTCCAAATTGCCAAATATTTCCCGTAGAAATAGCCCCTGACAAAATCGGTTGATCAGACTCAATCCATTGGTCAAGGGCAATAAGCTCTATCGCAAGCTGTACAAATCCCCGTTCCAGATCCTCGTTTTTGGCCTCAATCACCAAAAAGGTATTGCCATTTTGAAGCAGATAATCGAGCGATCCTTTGAGCTGATGGCTGACTGAGACGGGATATTCTACATTGAGGGTCGCCTGGGTGTAGTGCAAGATATCGGTTAGCACGGGGGCAATTAGAAACTCCCGTCGGGCCATTTCACTGGTTAGACTCAGGCGAGGCAGGCTTTCTTCAATGCGGGTTTTGAGATCATCTAATCGATCAAGAGAGCCAGGATAGCGTGGCAAGATTAACGATTGGCGCTGAAGTACAACGCCAAAATAGGCCAAAATATCTTGCGGCGCAAAGTTGAGTTTAAAATAATCCGCAAAGGTATAGGATTGACCGGGCTGAATAATATTAGTTCTAGACATCAGTGCTCAGTCGAGATTCCTTCTTGAAAATGGCGTAGCCTGGGGACTCTGCTAGCAAACAACATGTGCATTGATTATAGCGAGGAACGACGACCGTACAGATTGGTCGCCTGGGGCGGATGGGCGTAAACCTATCCAACACCTAGTTGACATTGGGTTACCCCATCACCGGAATGAACAGGAACTCACCTAGGGTTTTAGCCGTTCCGCCGAGGGGGCATCGAGTCCTGAGCCTTTCTGTACTAAGCCTTTCTGTCCTAAACATTTCTATCATGGGCATGCCGGTTTGGGGGGGCGTTGCGATAGCCTAGGCCCAGCGTCTTCGGTTCAAAAGGGGGATGGGGTCATGGATTTTCTGGTGCATCAACTTGACAACCTCGATTACGACCAAGCCGAGCCCCTGATTGACGATTACATCCAGGGCGCTTTGGACAGCTTCGCTGAATCTAGGGCAGGGAAAGCCCATATCCGGCTGTATCCCGAAGGCGGCGGCTGGATTGAAGTCTTCATTGAATTTGCCCTGCGCTACGGGGGCTACACCCTGCCCAAAATGACCAAGGGCGAGGCCCAAAGGGTGATGGAGGATTTTCTGCCTCGTCGGATGGTTCTGTCTGACCCCAGCGAAGCCGATGACGCTATCCCCGAACTGGTGGCCTTTTGGACGTACCTGCATGAGGTCTATCGGTTTCGCAGCGCTAAGGCAATTGCCAAATATCTGGAGTCCATCGAGGATCAGTTCCCTCAATGGATGTTTGATCCCCAGCGGGGCGGCATGGCCAAGCAACTGTTCCTGGAGGGCATGGCCAAGGGGTTTGATATGACCACCCAGAAAGGGCTTCAGGCGTTTCAGGCCAGTCAGCAGGCTAGTCTGAAGTCAGCCTCACCCGATGCGCCTCAGCCCAAGGGAGGCAAGACCCAGGACATGAAGACCAAACGCACCCAGGGCAAAACGTTGTCTGCGGGATTCCCACCCCTGCCCCCGGTGATCCCCATGACCACGCCGCCCGACGATATGCAGGCCGCCTTCGACCGTCTGGGGATTGAACTGCCCCCGATGGGTGAACCTGTGAACCTAATGGCGCTGATGGAGCAGTTTTTTGCCAAGATCGAGCGCCTTGACCCGGAGGAAGCGGAGGCGTTCATTGAGGCTTTGGAGAACAGCACCCCCGACATCCTGGGGTTCGATGACCTTGACTTTGAGGACGACCCAGACGACGACCCAGACGAGGTCGATCCAATCGCTCAACTCTTCTCCTCGCCCAAAGGCCCTGTGGCCTCGCTCCGAGCGGCGGTAATGCACAACAACCTAGCCGAGTCCCAGCCCCTCTCGGCGGCGGATCGGCAGGTGTTGCGCGAACAAACCATCACCGCCACCAGCCCCGGCACCATCCTCCAGGATTTTCAGACCCTCCTAGACCTCGCCGCCAGCGAGGGCATCCCCGTTAGCGGCAAGCTCCAGCAGTTTGTCCGCAAAGCCCTGCCCGACCTCAACCAACGCCTCAGCCAACCCCTCACCCTGGCCATGCAGCAGCCCCAGCAAAAGTCGTACCCCAACCTGCACGGGCTATACCTGCTGCTGCGGGCCACGGGCCTCACCACCGTCGCCACCCAGGGCAAGCAAATGCTGTTGGTAGCCAACCCGGACATCTATGCCTCCTGGCAAGCCCTGAACCCCACCGAACAATACCTGTCGTTGCTGGAGGTGTGGTTTTTGCGTAGCCACCCTGAAATGCTGGGCGAAGAGCGATCTGGGCCGCTGCTGGTCGGAGATCAATGCATCCAAGGCTGGCAACGCATTGCGGCAAAAGCCAAGCTATCGGTGCCCGATTACTCCACTCAGCAAAATTTTTCCTACTACCCCGGTCTCTACAACCTGGCCTTGATGGAGATGTTTGGCCTGATTACCATCACCCACGGCAAACCCGATGCGGGTAAGGGCTGGCGGTTCAAAATCATTCAGAGCCAACCCTTTGGCAAAGCCCTGATGACCCTACTACGCCACGCCTACGATGCCGTGGATTACGAATGGCCTGGAATGCTGGATTCCCTCCGCCCCTTGGGGGATTTTCAGCCCGTTCTTCAGCCCTACTTCCCAGAATGGCGGCACTGTCTTGCGGTGCCATGCACCCCCTTTCAGCCGGGACGCTACATCTTCAAAGTCTCCCTCGGTAAGGTGTGGCGGCGCATCGCCATCTCCGCCGAAGCCACCCTCGACACCTTCAGCAGTGCCATCCTCGACTCCGTGGATTTTGACCACGACCACCTCTACGAATTTACCTACAAAAACCCCCTCGGTCGCACGATCCGAGCCTTCCATCCCTACATGGATAGCGCCGACCTGTTTGCCACCGAAGTGCTCATTGGCGAACTGCCCCTAGCCGTGGGTGAAACGATGGACTACCTGTTTGATTTTGGCGACTGCTGGGAATTTAAGATTGCACTAGAAGCCATCGAACCCATCCCAGAGGAACCCACCAAGGGCTTTCAAGCCGCCAAGACCAAGGCTGGCAAAGGCAAAACCGCCAAGGGAAAATCCACCAAGGGCAAGGCCAGCCCACCGAAAACGCCCAAGATCAAAGTAGAAATCCTAGAACGTCACGGCAAAGCCCCCGAACAATATCCCAGCATGGAGGACTGGTAGCCCTGGGGATGATTATCGGGGAATCGCGAACTGTATAGGGGTTTTCCAAAAACCTCAGTAGATCACAAAGTCCCCCTAAGCCCTCACCCCCGGCCCCTCTCCCACGAGGAGAGGGGAGCCGGAAACTGCCTTCAAAGTCCCTCTCCCTTGGGGAGAGGGATGTAGGGTGAGGGCTAGATCGTGGCAAAAGAACGCATTTGTGATCTACTGAACCTAGCTTTCAACCCCTAGTTTTCAACACCTAGCTAAAGAGGCCGAGGTGCTCTAGGGCATACATGACGGCAGAAAGGCGGGTCTGCACGCCAAATTTTTCATAGATGTGCTCCAGGTGCTTTTTGGCGGTGCGATCACTCATACCCAAGAGCTTGCCGACCTCGACCAAACTTTTATCCTTAGCTACCCAAAACAATACCTCTGCCTCTCGTTTGGTTAGCCCTAAGAGCTGTAAAGATTCGACCGAAAGCGACTCCTGCTCAGATTCTTCTAGCAATAGATAAAGCTGATTGAACTTTGGGCAGTAGCTAAAGCGAACCGTCAACCGCCGCCCCTCTAGTTGAAACTTTAAAGGTCGCGCCAATTTACAGGTTTCCTCTGCCTGGGAAAACATGGCCAGGTGACGATTAACCCACTGTTGCAACAGGTCGGGCAGGGCCATAGGCACCTTAGAGGGCGGGAAGTAGCGATGCAGAATCTCCCCAGCCTTACGGCTCATCCACTGCACCGTACCGCCTGTAGACAGGGCAATGAGGCCCACTAGATCCGTTGCAGCCTGCTGTTGGACAAGGTGTTGATGCACCTGATGAAACGCCACTAACTGCTCATAGGCTTGCTTAAGGTGGGGCCGAATGAGATTCAAGATTAGCCGATCCCGTTCGGTGAAGTTGCGGAGTTCTCGGCTTAGTATGAAGCAGAGTCGATCCTGGCTCCGATGAAATGAGTCAATATCTGGCGTTACTTTCAGCGCTGGGGGAAGCTCGACATAAACACCCATTTGATCTTTTATGCCGAATTGATTCAGAAAATTTTTCCATGGTAGATCCTGTCTATCGAACTCTGCGTCATCTAGGAAATCCGAAATTGCTGAAGCTTCACCATTAAAAGTTTTTAGATAGTTTTCAATAACTGGATGGGCGAGATGTTGCCCCTGGGTTTGCTCTGCAAATACTATTGCTGAATTACCAATAAAAGAATCTGGGAACGAGATAACGCGCAATACATCAACGCTACTAAAGCTAAAACTAAAGACTGCTCTTATTTCCGATTTGGGTTGCCATGGGAAATCCTCCAGCATCCGCATCGGAAAGGACTCTAGATGACAAGGAGCATAGAGTGACTTAAGAAACTCATTCAGGCGGTGCCAATCTGAATTGGTTAAGGCTGTCATATTTCGCCGATAGAAAAAGAGATCGATGGATCAAAGTCACAACCTCAATAAAGACCTAAATCACTGTAAAACAGTGATGTGGATAGACGACGACCAACCAAAACCAACTCAAAAGGTGAACAACTCAGGGATAGAAACTTGCTTGACTGAAAACTATCAGCCTTGTCAAAGCAGCATAGTCTCAGTATTCTTTGGTGAAAGAATTGCGATCTGTACTGAAGATCTACATTTGATGGCCATAGCCAATCTTCTGATAAGATTTTTCGAGCATAGTCTAAATTTCCCAGCTTGTCTCTAGGGTAAGCTAAGATTAAGCCCGACATCCCTAGGTTAAGGATAGCGGTTTTACTCTGCTAGCTTGCTGCTATCTAAGCGGTTTTCCTAGGCTAGGAGCCGTTTTTCACTCCTTCTGATAGGTTAACCCATAGGCTTCTCAGACTTTTCAGGCTCGGTTTTAAAATTTAATAGTACTTCATATTTGGCTACGTCAATCGTCGTATTGTCTGTGAGGGGTTGCTCTGTCAATATTCCCAGGTAAGCGCTCTTGTTCTATTCATTCTCTAAAAATACCCAAGGAAATCTCTATGCAACTCTCTTTTCTTGGCCGAACCTATACTCGCAACTCTCCTGTCGTTGAACTCACAGAAACGGAGGAAATCGTCAACTTTTTGGGGCAACCGGCTCAAGTCAAGCAGTTGACCGCAGCCCAACGCCAGCATCCCCCTGTGGAATTGAAGTTCCTTGGTCGTCGCTATACTCGCTAAGGTATTGGATCCTTATTAAGTCATTCTCTGCCTAAGCCAGCGCCGTCATTGGTTCATCCATTTACTGAGGTTGCTATGATACAGCCCCCGTACTTAAACGATGATGTTCAACAGTACCGTCCGCCCCAGCCCCAAAGCCCTAAAAATCGCCATTTTTTAGGTAAGCCAGAGAAAATTCAGTTCGGGCAACTGCCTTATTTTCTGTAGGTTATTGGGCTATTTGGCATCAAATCTCAACCTTCTACACAATCAGTACACTACGCCTTGGGGTACCGCGCATAACGAGTGCCCCTTCTTTCTGCGTGATGGCCACAACATCAACCCATGACGGTTAAAACCACGGCTAGATCTAACCTCCTGCACCCATCGCTCAGCTAGGATGGGCGTGGTTTCAGGAGGAACGATGTACATACTGATTGGCGGTCTAGGGCGAATGGGGACGGAGCTGGCCAAAACCCTGCTGACCATGGGGCACACCATTGCCGTGGTGGATAGCAACCCGTTGGTGTGTCAGCAGGCCCGCGAAAAGATTGGCGTAATGGCCTTTGAGGGCAGCGCCGTGAATACCACCGTGCTAACAGAAGCCGGGATTCGCAAGGCTGGCGTGGTGATTGCTACTCTGTCGGAGGATGCCCTGAATTTGGCCCTGGTGACTCTGTGCAAACACTATGGCGTGCCGCAAATCATCGTGCGGATGAGTGATCGCGACTTTGCCGAACCCTATCGCCTAGCTGGGGCCAACCACATCATCAGCACCGTTGAGTTGGCGATCAACCGCATGATCAACGCCATCGAATATCCCCAGGTGGATGCCATGATGCACTTCGAGCAGGGCCAAATTGAGGTGCTGAAGCTCTCCATTCCCAACAACTGCTCTATTGTGGGTCGTAGCATTGCCGCCATTGCCCAGGATCATCGCTTTCCGGCAGGCACCCTGATCATCGGCTACCAGGCCCACCCCCACGAAGATCTCAGTATTCCTAACGGCAGTTCTATCATCGAAGGTGGCTCCACCATCCTGGCCGTCACCAAACCGGAACTGGTGCGGCAATTGATCGACTTCATGGG
>CAZWNR010000186.1:0-7517 GCA_964635665.1 uncultured bacterium
TAGCAGAACAGGGCGAGTTCGGCTTTTCCTCTGTCCTTTACTAAAAGGCACTACCGAAATAGGGATCTCGACTTTGCATTTTTGATCACAGGAGAAATTCCTAGATCTAGGATAATTTGCTGACTGCCTGACACATCTCTGGAAACCCCTGATTTCTCGTTGGGGTCTTTAACCCGAAAGGCCCTTTAGCCAAGTCCTCC
Source organism: uncultured bacterium (assembly GCA_964635665.1). GTDB lineage: Bacteria > Cyanobacteriota > Cyanobacteriia > Phormidesmidales > Phormidesmidaceae > Nodosilinea. Next base: position 201 of record CAZWNR010000186.1, read on the forward strand.
GGCTCCAGTCCAGAGGCCATAGGCTTCAGATCCAAGACAACGTATTTTTAAGGCTTTCGGGACTTGTGTCAGGCAACCAGGATAATTTGTCCTTTAGGCCATTTGTCTTTTAGGCCAGACAGTGTTTTGGGTGCAACAGTGCGCGAAGGGCCATAGGTTTCGTTCCCCCTTTTTGGCTAATCACAACCCATTGACTATGGCGGGAAGCATCACCCCATGGGGCATCGGGTTCTAAAGACCAGCGAGGTCCCACCTGTTGATAAACATAGCGATGGTCAGGGTCTTCTGCGAACCAGACAAATCCCTTGACGCGAAAAACAGCATCCCCCATTCCATCGGCAAAGTGAGCCAGGGTATCGCGTTCTAGGGGGGTGTCGTGGCTAATAGTCCAGGTTTCAAACGGCTGACTATGCTCCTTTTCTCTGTCTAAAGGATGCAGGGGATCGGAGAGGGGAGAGGCGGCGGCATCAGCTTTGTGCGCCCCCAGCAGAATGGCCGTGGGCACCTGGGCATTGACTGTCTCGAAAACAGGAGTACCGGGAGCAATATTGCCTAACCATTGCCGTAGATCGATAAGGGCTTCTACCGAAACCAAATCGGTCTTATTTAGGATAACTAGGTCGGCCTGGGCAAACTGCCGCAGCACCGTATCGCCCACATACTTATTTTGGGCCTGGGTTTGTACCTGCTCGGCATCGGCCACGATGATCACTCCATCTAGGGGAAGCTGATACATCTGCCCGTACTGGGCAATTTTGCTGGGGTTGGCAACGCCGCTGGCTTCGATCACAATGTGGTCGAGGTCAGCCGCTCGGTTCTGTAGTTGGCCTATTACCATCGCAAAGTTATTGGCAATGCTGCAACACATACAGCCGTTAGCGAGGTTGATGGTGTCGCCCTCGTGGCTGCGGATCAGGTCCACGTCGATGTTGACGCTGCCGAAGTCGTTAACCAGCACGGCAATGCGCAAGCCCTGGGTGTTGCTGAGCAGGTGGTTCAACAGGGTGGTTTTGCCGGCCCCTAGGTAGCCACCGATGACGGTGAAGGGAAGTTTAGGGATCATGCCATCTCCTGCCGATAAACCGAATTACCCTCCTTAAAGGTTTCCACCACCTGGATATTCAGCACATCGTCTAGGGTGACGGTCATCGGATTTCCGTCCAGAATCACCAGGTCGGCCAACTTGCCAGGGGCGATGGAACCTTTACTGTCGTCTTCGCGGATTTGCCAGGCAGCATCAATGGTGAGGGCTTTGAGGGATGTCCACATATCCACCCGCTGGTCCGGCCCAAGAATTTGACCCGTGCGGGAAGTACGAGCGACAGCACTCCAGGCCATGCGCATGGGTTCCATGGGCGTTACCGAAAAGTCGGAGTGATTGGTGAAACGGATACCTTTCTTCTGGGCAGCAACCATGGGGCTGATGAAGTCTGACCGCTCTTTGCCGGTATTGGCGATGTGGACATCGCCCCAGTAGAAGGCGTGGACGGTGAAGAAGCTTGGGGTAAAGCCGAGTTCCACATAAGCATCCAACTGGTCGGGGCGCATGAACTGGGAGTGGATGATGACCGTGCGGGCATCGTCGGCAGCGGTAACCCCGGCGGCACGGGCGGCATCAATCATCATGTCAATGGCGGCATCCCCATTGCAGTGGGTGAAGACCTGAATCCCTTTGTCGTACAGCTCCTTCGCTGCCCGGTTGATGACTTCTGGCGGAAACAGGGGCTCACCGCGCCAGTTCTTTTCGCCGCCGGGGCCATCGGTGAGCAGGGGTTCGCTCCAGAAGGCGGTTTTGCCCTGGGGAGATCCGTCAACAATCATCTTCACCCCCTGCAGCTTCAGGCGATTGTTGTAAGTCCCGAAGGATTCACTGGCGGTGTCGGGTAGTTCTGTGTCGGGATTGGCAAAGCTAGGGAAGTATTCTCGTACCAGGGTGGGCACTTCCAGCACCATGGGCAGGGCATAGATGTCAAGGTAGAACCGCTCCTGCTCAGCAGCTTTGAGTAGGAATTTCAAATCCTTGGCGTGGGTTGCCCCTTCCTGGCAGGTGGTAACCCCGGCACTAGCGTAGATCTGCTGGGCGGCATCCAGGGTATCGAGCAATTCCTCTTCCGAAGGTTGGGGCAGATTCGCGAATACCGGCAGGAAGGCGGTTTCCATCAGCAGGCCATCGGGTTCATTGCTGCCGGCCTGCCGCAGAATTAAGCCACCGGGAGGTGTGGGGGTGGAAGCATCAATGCCAACTGCGGCAAAAGCTTTGGAATTCAGCACCGCTCCATGGTTAGAGACATGGATCAACAGCACTGGATTATCAGGAAAGTGGGGGTCGAGGTCGTTGCGGCTGAGTTCTCGCCCTTCCTTGAGATTATTGATGTCGTAACCGTAGCCGATAATCCACTCGCCGGATTGGATGTTGAGCTGCTCGACGTGGGCATTCAGCGCCTCAATGATGTCGGGGATGGTCTCTACCGGCCCCACAGGAGGCCCGGACACATTGGCCCACTGCACAATCTGCGGCGCGTTCATGAAGTGGCCGTGGGCATCGATGAAGGAGGGCATCAGGGTGTTGCCGTTGAGATCCACAATCTCAGTAGCGTCGGTGGCCGAAGCCATTACCTCGGCTTCGGTGCCAGTGGCGATAATCCGTCCTCCAGCAATGGCGACCGCTTCAACCTGCCGTTGACCATCCTCCATCGTTAAGATGGGGCCACCGCGAAAGATTTTCTCGGCTCCCTGGGCTTGGGCGATGGTAAGTTCTGCGGCTGACATGGGGAGTTTTCCTCCAACGACGGTTGCGAACGCGGCACCAACGCTGGTCTGAAGGAATTGCTTGCGGCTGAGTTGATCGGACATACGGGCTTCCTGGGTTCGGCGTTGTAAGTTGGATCAGGGCATTCTTTGCGAGGACGGAGTGCCCATGCCTTTTGAAGCGACGATCTTCAGCGCTTCAGCGCCATTATCAGAAGCTGTCGGCGGAGCGATCCTCCGAAAGTTGCAACCTTGACAAAACTGGTGGGCTAGTTCACGACAAAATTCTTAAGATTTCAGCCGTTACCTTTCGCTGGAATTCGTTGGAGACCCTAAGATTTGGGAGACTGCCTCAGCAACACCCCGCTTAACCATGCCTCGTATCGATCCCGTCGCCTTAGGTATAGAGCCAACTCACCCAGACTCCTTTGGGGTTCTGCTAAGGAGGCAATTTCACGATGCGGATGAACTGGCAGCCTATGTGACCGAGGCGAGCGATCTCAGGATCACGCCGTTGAGTCTGAACCCTTTTTGCTGCGACGCCATGACCCTTAACCTAGGGGCAATCCGCTTTAGTTTTAACCGCGCTAACTCTGCTGTTAGCGTAGGGGGTAAAAAAACGCCAGGATTCCTGGTCTTTGTTCTGTTGCCCCATGGCACAAAACGCCCCATTGTGTGCCATGGCAAGTCAATCACCGACAAATTTGTGTTTGGATTTGACATGAATCGAGGGGTCGATTTTGTTTTTCCAGCCGACTCCACCTATTGTTCTGTTAGTGTTCGGAAAGATGTCTTTGATGCCTGTATTCAAGCCCTGGATCGTGACGACTTAAACGCAACCTTTTTGGCTTCTAACTACTGCTATTTGCCAGACACTATGGGTTCCTTACAGGCTTATCTCGATCAACTGTATGCTCTATTTGTTTGTGGAGACAGTCGCTTGCAGCAGCCTAATTTTCAGCAAATTATCTTGAAAAACTTTCTGCCCCTGCTTGTGGCAGCTCTGCCTCTCCAGAAAGACCATTTTAAGATACGAGTGAAAGAATTTCAGCGATTACACTTGGTCAAGCAGGCCGAGGACTACATGCTGACTCACCTAGATCAACCGCTGACCTTAACCGATCTGGGTAAGGCTCTTCATACCAGCAGTCGTGCCCTCTCCTATGGCTTTCAAGATATCTTCGGTATCAGCCCTATGGCCTACCTAAAAAATCTACGCTTGCAAAGCGTTTATCGAGCTTTGAAAACCGCAAATCCCAGTTGCGAGAGCATTGCCAGCCTTGCCAGTCGCCACGGTTTTTGGAGCTTGAACCACTTTACAAAAGACTATAAAACGATGTTTGGTGAAACGCCATCCGTTACCCTGGCTAAAGCCTCCAATTTATCCCTGTCTTTCATCGAGAGCCGATAGGTCATGACGGAACTGGTCGGAAAAAGCCAGGGTATGAAGGTCTGGGTCTTAAATATTGAGACTTTTGTCATTAATCCTCCCAGGGATTAAAAAGTGTGGTAATTCTCTAGGACGCTGGGCTGAGGAGGGTCGCATGGCATTTACACCGGGAAATACCAAGATTCTACGGGGATTTCTTCCAAATGTGCGGCGGTTCATTCAGATCTACCGCGGCTACGAGCGGCCTTTCTGGATGTCGCAGGGGTTTTTGGCGATTGCTGCCCTGTTTACCCTGCTGATTCCGTTGATGAGCCAGAGCCTGATTGACGACGGCATTATTCCGGGCAACCGCGACGCCATGGTGCGGGCGGTGCTGTGGATGGTGCTATTTGCGGTGTGCAGTGCCCTGTTTACCATTGCCAATGCCTACTATGCCGTGCAGTTTGCCGAGCGGACGGCCCACGCGGTGCGGATGCGGCAGTATCGCAAAATTCAGACCTTCACCTTTGGCAACCTGGATCAGTTCCCCACCAGCGACCTGATGGTGCGGATGACCAGCGACGTGACGGCCATTAAGGGGGCGGTGCAGCAGGTGATTTTGTCCCTGGCCCAGGCTCCGGTGATGTTTGTGGGGGCGCTGATTTTGATCTACCGCAACAGTCCGGGGCTGATGTGGATTTTGCTGCTGGTGATTCCGGCGGTGCTGGGGATTTTGGCGGTGTTTCTGTTTAAGATTTCCCCCCTATTTGAGGTGCAGCAACGGAAGCTAGACGACCTCAATCAGGTGTTGCAGGAGAGCCTCGCCGGGGTGCGGGTGGTCAAGGCCTTTGTGCAGGGAGAGTACGAGAATCGTCGCTACGACCGGGCCAATCAGGCGTTCCGGCAAGCGTCCCTGCATCCGATGCGTTACGTGGCCGCCTTGCAGCCCAGCTTTTTCTTGATTGTGAACCTGGCCACGGCGCTGGTGCTGTGGTTTGGTGGGCGGGCGGTGAGCCAGGGCGACAGCACCGTGGGCGAACTGATGGCCTTTACCCAGTATCTCGTCACCATCCTGATGCCCCTGGTGGTGCTAGCGGTAATTACGCCCCAGGTGACGGCTGCCGAAGCCTCGGCGGAGCGCATGTTTGAGGTGATGGACACCCTGCCCAACATCGACCAGCCCAGCCAGTCTGTCCTCCCCCCGGCGACGGCGGCGACCCAGGGCCGGATTGTGTTTGAGAACGTCAGTTTTTGTTACCCCACGGCACCGGGGGACGCCCCCACCCCCGTGCTGCGAAGCATCAATCTCACCATCGAGCCGGGGCAGACCGTGGCCTTTTTGGGGGCGACGGGTTCCGGCAAATCGACCCTGGTGAACCTGATTCCCCGTTTCTACGATGTCACCGAGGGCCGTATTCTGATCGACGGCATCGACGTGCGCGACCTAGCCCCCGAAACCCTGCACCAGTGGGTGGGCATTGCCCTCCAGGAGGCCGTTCTCTTTAGCGGTACGGTGCGGGAAAATGTCGGCTACGGTCGCCCTGAGGCGGAACAGGAGGAACTGGTGGCGGCGGCGGCGGCGGCGGATGCCCACGGCTTCATCAGCACCATCCCAGAGGGCTACGATGCCCCGGTGGCACGGCGCGGCAGCAATTTTTCTGGGGGGCAACGGCAGCGGATTTCCATTGCCCGTGCCCTGGCGGTGCAGCCCCGGATTCTCATCCTCGACGACAGCACCAGCGCCCTGGATATGGCCACCGAGGCCCGTGTCCAGGAGGCCGTGCAAAATCTGATGGCCGCCACCACCAAGCTCTACGTGGCCCAGCGGATTAGCACCGTCCTCACCGCCGACCGCATCTTTTTACTAGAGGCCGGGGAACTGGTCGCCCAGGGCAACCACGAAACCCTGCTGGCCACCAGCCCCCTCTACCAAGAAATTTATCAATCCCAGCTAGGGGGTGCCCCGGTATGAAACGGTTTCTGCGTCGCCATCGGGTCAAAATTGCGCCGCCGGAGTTGGCCCCACCGCCCCAGGCCCTCGGTCGGCTGTTGAGCTACGTCACCCGCTACCGCTGGGAAATGGCCCTGGTGGTGGTGCTGCTGATTGTTGGGACGGCCCTGAATTTGTTCATTCCCTTCCTCTTGGGTCAAGGTCTCAATAGCCTCAGTGCTGGATTGGATGGCCCCTACCTGACCCGGCTGGCGGGGCTAATGGTGGCGGCGGCGGTGGTGAGCTGGCTGCTGCTGGTGCTCCAAGGCGAGGTGCTGGCCAACGTCACCCAACGCGCCCTCTACGTGCTGCGCAAACAGGTGTTTGAGCACATGCAAACCCTATCCTTGAACTTTTTTGACCGTCAGCCCATCGGCCAGTTGATGAGCCGAGTCAGCGACGATGCCGAGGTGGTGGCCCAGTTCTTCCGCAACGGCCTAGGGATGCTGCTGAGCGAGACCCTCAAGGTGCTGTTCATCATCCTGGCCATGGTGCTGCTGAACTGGCGCATGGCCATCGCCGCCTGCGTGATTGTGCCCCTGGTGCTGGGCTTTTTGGGTATGGTCAGCCGCATTTCTGGCCCCGCCTTTGCGGCCCTGCAAGCGGAAATGGGCGAACTCAACGGCATCCTCGAAGAAACCGTCAGCGGCGAACGGGTGGTGATCGCTTACCAGCGTCAAGAGGAAGCCATCGCCACCTTTGAGGAGGTCAGCCGCGCCGCCATGGAAGTGGGCATTCGGGCCAGGTTTGTGGCCCTACTCAGCCGCCCCCTCACCCTGGTGCTCACCAACCTGGATGTGGCCCTGGTGGCCCTGGTGGGCAGTCTGCTCACCCTGCGCGGCGAGGCCGATGTGGGCACCGTTACCGCCTTTCTGCAATACACCCGCCAGATGGGCCTGCCGATCATCAACATCGCCAATACCCTGGACTTTTTGCTGGCCGCCATTTCTGCGTCAGAGCGCATCTTCCAAATTTTGGACGAAGCCCCCGCCGTGCAGGATGCCCCCAACGCCACCCCCCTGCCCCCCATCGAGGGCCGCGTGGAATTTCGCCAGGTAGACTTTGGCTACGTGCCGGGGCAGCGGGTGCTGCGGCAGAACAGCTTCATCGCCGAACCGGGCCAAACCATCGGCCTTTGCGGCCCCACTGGAGCCGGAAAAAGCACCATCATCAACCTGCTCACCCGCTACTACGACATCGACGCCGGAGC
>CAZWNR010000187.1:0-7465 GCA_964635665.1 uncultured bacterium
GGTAGGATCCCTGGGCTACTGGCGCGTCAGGTCTAAAATGTTGGGTCTGTTTGCTTTGCCAAAAGCTATGGGCGGTGCATTGCTGCGCGTATAGCCCTTCGGGCATGGCTGACGCTAGGGCGAAGCCTCGTCTTGGCGTTATGCACCCTACGAATCTGACTGGACGTGCTACTACGTAGGATTACTGGGGTTGGGTGAGGGTGGCGATTTGTTGGCCAAACCAGGTGGCGACGTGGGTGTTGCTGCTATTGGCGAGGCGTTCTAGGGCTTCGGTAAGCCACGCGATGGGCAGATCCGCCAGCGCTTGGGAGGTGTCGCAGGGGTGATAGGTACCGTTGTCTTGGAGAGCAAAGGCAAACACCCGTCGGCCCTGCACGTCGATTACCCAATATTCAGGGATGCCCAGGGCGGCATAGAGGTGCTTTTTTTCGTCCAAATCCGTGGCTAGGGTGGTGTCGGCAATTTCCCCCACCAGGGCAGGAACGGGGTGCTTAGTTAGGTCAATGCGGCGGGGTTCTCCTGGTTGCCACTGGGGATAGTCTGGCCCGATGTAGAGCACCAAATCCGGCGCACTGGCACGGGTTCCAGGCTGTTCCAACAGGCAGCGACCAAAGGAGCTAAACACCTGATCGGAATGCTGCATGGCCCATAGAAACAGCAACGCTGTGAATAAATCGCTCACTGAAGCGTGACTAATGCCCTCCGCACCCATCAGAATCCACAACCATCCTTCGTTAAAGGCTAAGCGCATCCGTTCGTCACCGGGATCGTCCCGCAGGGCGAGGTAATCCTCCCAGGTGGCGGGGTGCCAAGTCTGGAGGGGGTGATCGCGAACGCTAGGGGCAGAAAACGTGGCCGTCATAGCGTTGGGAAGGATAGGGCATGGCATTCAGGCTTGTCGTTCAGTGTAGCGTAGGGGTTGAAGGAACGAGATCCGCAGCCATCGCAACGATGATGGCCAGCAATCTGGTTTATCGTGGGCAGAGGTGAACGAAGATTTGGTAGGCGGGTTGCCCTATGAATTCCCACGATGCCCACGATCCCGACTTTCCCCAAGAGATTCCAGCCATCCCCGATGCTGAGACGGTCACCCCACCCGAGGATCTTCCAGAGGAGGAGGCGTTAGGCGAGGTTGGCCAAGCCGACGCTTTCTCAGACCCAGCGGCCCTTGACGCTGGGATGAATACCGTGCTGGATGCGGCCTTTGATTCTGCGTCAGCGATAGACCCGTTAGCCATGGAGTCATCGGTGACGGAAGCACTAACAGGAGCATCCGCCGAAGCGCCAACCCCAGACGTCCCAGCCTCTCCAGTCCCAGCGGCGGATGTGTGGACAGAACTGGATGAGGCAGAACCAGCGGCGATGGCGGCGGATCAGGCTAAGGCCCTAAAGCCAGCGGCAGCGTCTTGGTCTGGGGCGGAAGAAGAGGGCGAGCCAGATCCCTCGGTGCTGGATGCTGGCTCTGGGCCGCGCCGGGAAGCGGAAAAACCCGGTCGCACAGTTCTCCCCTATGACGACTGGGAGCCGAGCGAGGTTCCCTACCAACCCAAGGAATTAGGCGTGATTGATCAACTGATGATTGTGCTGGCGGATGGGGCCACGATTTGGCGAAAAGTTCTGCGTCAGGTGCGGTCTTGGTTGCCGAGAACCTGGCAGCGCAACCTCAGTGATGAACTGATGACGGCCATCGCTCTGGGGGTGTTGATCCTCTGGCTGGTGCTATGGAATCCCCTGGGCGGAAGGACTTCACCGTCGAGGGTTGTGGTCGAGGAGCCGGAGATCCCTGGCCCCGCCCTATCCCAAGGCGACGACCAGGGGGGAACGTCGGCCATCCTTTCTAGGGATAGTGGCGAGTCTGCCCCAGCCATCGCTACCGAAACTCCGGCGGAAGCGTTAGAGCCCTCCCCCGAACAAACGTTAATTGCCGATATTCAGGAGCGGGTGAGCAAAATTAGCCGTTCCTACGCCGTGGGGCTGATTCAGTCGGTGGAGGTGAATTTGCCCCAGCAGGTGTTGGCGGTCAACGTTAGTCAGGATTGGTATGGACTGGGGGCCACATCCCAGGACAGGATTGCCCAGGACATCTATAGCCAAGCCCAAGGTCTAGCCTTTGCCACCCTGCAACTGCGCGACCCTGACGGGGTGATAGTGGCCCGCAACCCTGTAGTGGGGCCAGCGATGGTGATTCTCAAGCGTCATCGACCCACAGAAGGAGATCCCCTGGCTTAGGTCATTCAGCGGACGTAGACTAGCAACGTAGCAAGGAAAACAGGTATGGCAGTGGCTTGGGCTTGGGCGGCAACGCTGGGCATGGTTGCAGGGGTTAGCGTGGCAGAGGTGGCCATGGCGCAGTCGTCCTTACAGGTGGTGTATCCCCCCACCGATCACCAAACCACGGCGGCGCAGATTTTCTTCATTGGCACCGCCGACCCCAGCCAGCCCGTGCTGATCAACGGCGTCCCCATTGCCGACCGCAGCCCCGCCGGACATTTTGCCCCCAGCCTGCCCCTGGAACTTGGCCCCAACCAATTCACGCTAACCCAAGGGGGCCAAACCCTAGACCTCACAATTACCCGGCTACCCAGTGGCCCCACTCTGCCCAATCCGCCGGGGTTTGTGGTGGATTCCCTCTGGCCCAGGGTGGATGTGACGCGCCAGCCCGATGAGTTGATCTGTCTGTCAGCCATTGGCCCCGCCTCGGCAACGGTGACGGCCCAATTGGCGAACCAGTCCCTGACGCTGTTACCTCAGACGACCAGCCAACTGCCCAGCAATGCAGCGGTCTTGGTGGATCAAAACAATCCTATGGCTTTGGATGGCCCCACGGTTTACCAGGGTTGTATGGCGACAGAACGAACGGGCAACCTGGGCCAGCCCGCCTATCGCATGGTCTACCAAGGGCGCACGGTGTTGGGGACCGCCCCCGGACAGGTGAATATTCTCGCCCCCAGCCAAATTGAGGTTGCCGAAGTGACCGCCGCCGCCGGAGTCGCCCGCACTGGCCCCAGCACCGACTATTCTCGCCTCACGCCCCTGCCCCAGGGCACCCGCGCCCAAATTACTGGACGGGAGGGCGACTGGCTACGGCTCGACTATGGCGGCTGGATTCGTGCGGCAGAAACCCAACTCATCCCCGGTGCCGCCCCGCCCCAATCCCTCATTCGCGGCGTGACCTCCCGCCGAGTGGGCGACTGGACGGAGGTATCGTTCCCGTTGCAGGTGCCCGTTCCCGTCAGCGTCTACCAAACCGGGGACACCTTCACCCTCACCCTGCACAACACCACCCCCCAAACCGACACCATCTTCGTCGGCAACGATGGGCTAATTCAGAGGCTCGACTGGCGACCGATTCTACCCAACCAGGCAGAATACACCTTCCACTTCGCCACCAACCAACAGTGGGGCTACCAACTGCGCTACGAAGGCACCACCCTGATCCTCTCCCTCAAACATCCCCCGACCCTCGGTCGCCTGCCCCTCCAGGGCACGACGATTTTGATTGACCCCGGCCACGGCGGCGACGAACTAGGCGCACGCGGCCCCAATGGCACCCCCGAAAAGGCCGTCAATTTGGACGTATCCCTGCTGCTACAAGCGGCCCTAGAACGGCGGGGAGCCACCGTGATCATGACCCGCACCGACGATACGGCCAGCGGCCCCAACGACCGCGCCGCCCAAATCAACCGAGACCAGCCCACCCTCGCCCTCAGCATCCACTACAACGCCCTGCCCGACAGCGGCGATGCCCTCAACACCGCTGGCATCGGGGCCTTTTGGTTCCATACCCAAGCCCACGACCTGGCCCAATTCCTCCACGACCACCTCGTCACCGAGCTAGATCGCCCCTCCTATGGCGTGTTTTGGAACAACCTCGCCCTCACCCGCCCCCACGTTGCCCCCTCGGTGCTGCTGGAACTGGGCTTTATGATTAACCCCACCGAGTTTGAATGGATCACCGACCCCCAAGCCCAAACCCAACTCGCCGAAACCCTGGCCGAAGGGGTGGCCCAATGGGTGCAGCAGCAGGCGGGAGAAAATCGGTAAGGATTCAAGGAAGGCTCAATCCCGGCAATACCGAGACCGCAAGCCGGTAGAAGACTGGCTTAAGAACTTCCATGGCAAGGTCTTCACTTACCGGGGCTATGTTGCCAAGACGCTTGCAGAGCAGATCTTTGAGCACAAGGTGAAATCTCGTCAACTACCCTGCTTAACCCTGCAATGTTGATCGTTAGAAGCCATTACAAAGCAAACATAAAGATTTTCATTGAGTAATTGCTAAAAAAAGAGAATTCCCGTATATTTACTGAGGCTTCTCGGTTCAATGGCGACAAGCTCTGATCGCTTTGCGTTAGATGATTACTCTTTATTAATGTTGCTCGATGAATATCACTTGATGCCAATCACCTCAGGCGCAGAGCCCACTCTAGCCCTTGCAGGGCAGTTGCCTTACAAATAAATTGATCGTTGATCGCCTCATTGTTAGACGCTTAATCAGTGAGATTTTGTAGTCTTTCTCACATTCCCTTGAAGCTGTAAACAGGGCCACCCTTACGCAAGATTACCGTGGTTCAACTGGTTCATCTCGGCAGATGTGACACTAGGTGTTGCTTATGTCAGGGTGTCTCAACCCCGATCGCCCTATCAACCTCCGGGACAGCTTTATCAACCCTAAACTCGCTGACACAGCAGGAGAAAGGCCAGGAGAAAGGCAGATTCACGTGACCTTCTTGCTCTCTGCGGCTCCGCCTCTCCCCACTTGTTTCCCAACGACTCAATGCCCCCGAACAACCGTTAATGTTTCAATTAGGAGAAAAGACAGATGGCAGCTTCAATTACCTATTCAGGAAGGTCTGTGGGTTCTATTAATGAAGGTGCTTCGGCAAGCTGGATCGACAGCGTCAGCCTAAGATCAGTATGGGAAGCAATTCAAGCTGCATATCCCACGGCTGCTAGAACCAGAACCTCTTTTGGTTTCTCGCTAATACCCGAATCAGGCTCTCAGGCGAATTTTTCAGACTTCACATTTGGTACTGGGACTAGTCTGATCATCTCTTTGGATTCAAGCTTGGACGGGTCGGTCACTACTTTCAACGACACGCAGGATGAGCCTAATGAGCAATTCTCTCTCCAATTTAGGTTCGTTGAGCTAAGAATTGTAGATGCGTCCGGCAATATCCTTGCACTCCTCAAATCTGATGATGAAGTGACAGCCCTCTTTGCTCCCTCTGGGGGTCTAACACTGAATCTCGGCAAGATTACAGGCAGCATCATTGATAATGATTTACCCCCGAACACACCTCCCACTGCCGTCAACTTCGTCAACACCACGACGGCGCTTGACGAGAACAGCGACACCACCAGCCGCATCAAAGTTGCCGACATTACCATCACTGATGACGGGCTAGGAACGAACAATCTCTCTCTTTCAGGCACAGATGCAGCCAGCTTCGAAATTATTGGCACTACCCTCTACCTCAAAGCCAACACCACCCTTGACTTCGAAACCAAACCCAGCTACAGCGTCACTGTTGCTGTTAATGACCCCACCGTGGGCACCAATCCAGATGCAACGAAGAACTTCACGCTGAGTCTCAACAACATCAACGAAGCACCGACCGCCATCAACTTCAGCAACACCACGACGGCGCTTGACGAGAACAGCGACACCACCAGCCCGATCAAAGTTGCCGACATCAGCATCACCGACGATGGTCAGGGCACCAATAATCTTTCGCTTTCAGGCACAGATGCAGCCAACTTCGAAATTATTGGCAATACCCTCTATCTCAAAGCCAACACCATCCTCGACTACGAAACCAGACCCAGCTACAGCGTTACGGTCAACGCCGATGATACCTCTGTTGGCAGCACACCCGATGCCAGCAACACCTTCACGCTTCAGGTCAACGATTTAGTCGAAAACACTGCGCCAACAGACTTGAGCCTCAGCCCCACCACGGTGAATGAAAACGTGGCCGTCGGTACAACCGTGGGCAGCTTTTCCACCACCGATGCCGAAGGCGGCAGCTTTACCTATGCCTTAGTCTCCGGCACTGGCAGTACCGACAATGCCTCGTTCATCATCGACGGCAACCAACTCAAAATCAACACCTCCCCTGACTTTGAGACCCAATCCAGCTACAGCATTCGCGTCAAAACCACCGATGCCAGCGGGCTGGCCTATGAAGAAGCCTTCACCATTGGCATCAACGATCTGCCAGAAAATAGAACGCCCACTGCGGTCAACGACAGCGTCAAGGCCTACAGAAGAGTTCCAACCACGATTGCAGCCTCAACCCTGCTAGCCAATGACACCGATCCGGATGCTGGCACCACTCTCAGGATAACCGGGGTCAGCAACGCCACCAACGGCACGGTCAGCCTGAATAGCAGTGGCAATGTCGTCTTCACCGCGACCAACACAGGCAACGCGAGCTTCCAATACACCATTAGCGATGGCAGCCTCACTTCTACGGCCACGGTTGCTGTTTCGGTAGGCTTGTCGCTCAATGGTGGCAATGGCATCGATTTTCTCCATGGCAGCGATCGCGATGACTTAATCAATGGCAATGGGGGAGCCGATGCACTCTATGGCAACAAAGGCAAAGACATCATTACCGGAGGCCATGGGAACGACTTGCTGCTCGGTGGGGAAGGAGATGACCTGCTCGATGGTGGCGACAGTGCGGATATCTTGTATGGCGGCAGGGGTAATGACATCCTCACCGGGGGTAGCGGCAAAGACATCTTTGCATTTATCTCAGGCGATGGCAGCGATATCATCACCGACTTTGCCGACGGCAGTGACAAGATTGGCTTAGTTGGATTGCGCTTCAGCCAGCTCACTATCAGCGCTAGCGGCAGCAACACTGCAATTCTGTCAGGCACCACCACCCTAGCCACCCTGACTGGGGTGAGTTCTAACCTGATTACTGCGGCCGATTTCGTCACGCTGTAATCGCAATTTGCCTAACTGTGGCCCATCGCCTTCTCCGATCCCTGGCTTCTTTAGTACTAGCAAAAACGAGGTTTAAACCACAATGTCATCTATTACTGTTGCTGGAATAAATTTAGGGAATGTTAACGAGGGCTCCCGCACCCCTAGTGGATCTGGAACAGCTTCGTTTGACAATGTTTGGGAAGTTATTGCTCAAGCATATCCAACTGCGCTTAGATCCCGCTCAACTTTCTCTTTCACTTTTGTACTATCTGGTGGGACTGCCAACAGCGCTGACTTTAACAACGATGACATAACCAACTCTCAAACCCTGATATTCCTCGATGGCGATGTGCTGTTTCCAGGGGTTAGAACGATCGATGACACAGCGATCGAGGGCAACGAAACTTTTTCGCTCCAGCCCGTATTGACAACCGATTCGTTAACCTTAGACATTAGAGATGGCAATCGCAGAATCGCCGGTCTCAATCCAAATCAGATCAATAACCTCTTTGCGGCGGCAGGTGG
>CAZWNR010000188.1:0-7462 GCA_964635665.1 uncultured bacterium
CCCCCGCCCCCCACCCATGACTGGCCTGAAAATTGCGACCTGGAACCTAGCGCGAGCGCTGCCCCAAACGCCCCAAGGCCAAGCTCAACAGCATTGGATTCACCAAGTTAACGCCGACCTTTGGATTTTGACCGAAACCCATCCCGATTTCTCCCTTGGCGAGGACTATCGGTCGGTGATGAGTCAGCCCAATCCTTCCGGGGCCGAGGGAGAGGGGGCTTGGGTGCAAATCTGGGTGCGCGCCGCAGGGCTACAGCGGATCTCTGCTTTGCCCACCGCCGACCCAGAGCTCACCGCCTGTGCCCTGGTTGAGCTAGACAATGGGGGACGCGGCCTAGTCTATGGCACCGTTTTGCCCTGGGGCAGTGCTTGGCGCAACTATCCCGCCAAGAATGGAGCCGCTTTTTTGGCTGCCCTAGCCGTGCAACAGGCCGACTGGCAGCAGTTGCAGCAAGCCTATCCAAACACCCTGCTGATTGTGGCGGGCGACTTCAACCAGGATCTCAATGTGCTGCCCTACTACGGATCGCGTCGCACCAAGCAAGCCCTACGGCAGGCTCTCCTAGAGGCCGACCTAGAATGCCTCACCTTTGGCGACAACGACCCGGTGCGACGGCTGATCAACGGCCAGCATTCCAACCTCGATCACATTTGCATGACCCCCGATCCGCAGCTTCAGATTCAGCGCACCTTTGCTTGGCCAGAGGGGCTAGAGGAACTCCGGGGACTCTCCGAGCACTTTGGGGTGGGCATTGAGATTATCTGTAGCAGGCTTTCAGGCTAGGATAGCGATGCGTGGAATGGAGGAAAAGCCCATGTTTCTAGACGAACTATCGCCCTTTGCCCAAGAACTCTTACGCCATCCAGCGGCCTTTTTAGGTGGGCTGGCCTCTGGCCTACTGCGACTCAACCTAGCCGACGACCCCGTGCAAGACTGGCTGCGCCGCCAGGGGGCCACGCCGACCCCAAACAACCATCACCAAAATGGCAGTGGCCCTCAAACGATCAGCATCGACTAGCCGTCACTTTCCGAAGGCGGCGCACCCATGAGGGGTGTGCTGCCGCTCATGGGACGCTCAATTCAGTTCGTAGGGTGCATAGCGCCAGGGGCGCGGCAGGGCCTACGCGGCACCACCATTGTTCGGCCCTGCGGCACACTCCCTTGGCCGCAATGCACCACCCTCTCTACCCTATACCCCACCCATCGCGGGTTTCTTTTTGTCTGGGCTTTGGTGCATTGTTGCCTACCTACGTTCGCCAGTCCTAGACGGTTGAGGGGCAGAAAGCTAGGATAAAGACAGAAACCGCGAGATCAGCGCGTGAGGTTTCCTCCACTGAGCGTATGCCAACCATCCTCAAAATTGGCCCCTATCGGTTTTATTTCTTCTCCAGAAATGACTTCAAAACGCATGGAACAACCATTTCAAACCTGGAAGTTAGCAATATCTCAAAACATGGCCTGTGGGTCATCCATGACGATCAAGAATATTTCTTACCCTATGACCAATTTCCCTGGTTTCAGGAGGCTTCTGTTAAGCACGTCTTCAATGTAGAAGAACCCCATCCTGGCCACCTCTACTGGCCCGATCTTGATGTTGATCTTTCCCTAGACATCATTCAATATCCAGAACGTTTTCCACTCCAGTTCAACCTCAACTCTTCCTTATGAAAAGAGAAATTTTTTCTTAATCAAGTAGGATTGCTATAGATATAGCGGATTCCACTCGGTTGAAGTACATTGCGATGATCCCCCCTGCCCCCCTTGATAAGGGGGGTACAGAGTGAGCCTTAGGCAGCTAGATACTGGGGGGATCTAGAACCCAGCAACGGTGTACCTCACTCTACCGAGAACCGCTATAAACTATTCATGAACAAAGAGAGGTTTGCCATCCTGGGAAAGGAATTAACTCCCGTTGACATTTCCAACGCCCTCCTGCCCATTCGATTTCCCAGCGTCCTGATCGGTAAATTAAATCAACTCGAATCTCTTTGGCTGACACCGAATCATCCATCAATTTAGTGCTTCGAATTACTGCGGTCATTTGAGTTGAGTTGCGGTAGAAAACATGAATTTCGTTAGGATTTGTGTTATCAAAATTGGGATAACCCGCAACGCGGAGGGCAATTGCAATGGGATCTTCAACCCACTGTTCGTTCTGCTCCTGAGCGAGTTGATAACGTTGACGAAAGTCAACCACCCAGAGATCCTGGTCGAAATCGAAAGGACGGTAATGACTTCGACTTGTGCCCCATCCAGCGTTTGATGCAGTAATTACGACCCCAGAAATGCCAAGGGCAATCGCCATGATTGCGAAAAAGCGTTTACTTCTGAGAAATTGAGTGCTCAATACAAAGTATCTCCTCAGTTGTTAGCTGATTGCTTGACACATCTCCAAAGTCGGTTGGGCTCAGCGAAGCGGAACCCAACACTCGCCGAGGATTTTGGGCTTGTTGGGTTCTGCTATCGCGCCACCCAACCTACGAGAGATCAATGCTTTTCGGCATTGTGTCAGTTATCCAGCCCGAATGGAATTTCTCATACGGGTCATCGAGTACCAATCTAATAAAAACGACTGATCAACTACCACCCACTTATCGGTTGAAATTCATCCGTTCAACTTGGCGAATTCGTGCGCCTGCCAAACGTTCACGGCATTCCTCTAGCGGCTGCGTCGAGCGCTGTTCTGATGATTGACTCGATAGGGAAGACTGTTCTGCCAGCCGTGTCATCTCAAACTGACAGTGTAATTCCTCATAACGTTGCCACAAACGCTGTGAGTTACTGTTGCTTAAGTCAGATTGATTGAGCAACATGGTTAATCGCTGAATTGCTCCATCGAGGGGCATTTCAGAATTGCTTAAACGCTGTAGATCAGCAATTCGATCATTGGCCACCCTGGCCCGACAATCGTGATACACCAGGGGATATATCGAACCTCCTCGAACTGTATCACTCAGTTCCTGGCAGAAGACATCCCGAAAAGAATTCCAGGCTTCTTCTGCGGTGATCATTTGTGCTTGTGCCTGCTCGGAAACTTGCCAAAACAATTCTTCGTAGATCAGCGATTCCAAGAAATCCGCTGTTCTAGACCATTGCACTGCACAGGAATTCAATGCAATCTGGGTTTCTTCAGCACAGGCTGGCGGAGCAACACCAGGAAAGCTGGAGGTGGCAATGGTCTCAGCAGAAACTGGGGTCGCTGCCAGAGCAGCGATGGAAATTGCACTGAAACAATATTTTATTGATGCGAAACGGGCAAAGAAAACGAGGGTATAGGATTTAGGACTAACGTTTAAGAAACCCATAACTTTCAGCTAAGAGTACGCGTCAAAGGTTGGGAGATGAGTAAAAAAGCTTACCAGGTAGCTGCCAATAGAAAAACCAATGGTACCGAGTTAGCCATGAGTTAAGGTTACTCCAGTAACCTGAGTTCTGCCCAGTACGAGTTTCTCAGCGCCACTCCCCCATCACCCACCCATTGTGGGTTTTTCTTTATCTGGGCTTTGGTGCATTGCTTCGCGTTGGCAAAGCCTCGTCTTGGCGTTATGCACCCTTGTATGTTGGGGGGTGTCGAAAATAGACGTAGGAGTGACTCTGGATGCACCCTAAAGCGCTCGGAGCTTGCACGGTAAAGAGCCTCCCTCCCCCCTTCGCCGTCGAATGTCATCAGCAGACTGGACAGTATACCAGGGGCCTTCGGGGTTCCCAAGCTGGATAACAAGGATAGCGCTGGAGACAAGTCGAGCCCATCGTTCTCACGTTTAGGAGCGTTCACCGATGGTATCCGCCCTGATTCCCGTTGGTATCGATGTCAGTAAAGCCACGTTGCATGTCGCGATTTTGCACCTCGACCGCCCTAAGGCGACTTACCAGAGCTTTGAGAACACCGAGGCCGGGTACGCCGCGATCCACACCTGGTTGGTGGAGCACAGGGTCAGTCAAGGCCATGTTTGTCTGGAAGCGACCAGTATCTATGGTCATGGGGTCGCCACCGCCCTCCATCAGCAGGGGCATCGGGTCAGTATCCGGATTCACGGTTACGCCAAAAGTCAACTGAAGCGCACCAAGGCCGACCGGGCCGATGCCACCCTGATTGCTCAGTTTTGCCGAGACCTCAAGCCGAATCCGTGGCAACCGGCGGCAGCGGATATTCAAGCCCTGCAAGACTACACCCGTCGTCTCGATGTCCTCACCGAGATGCTGACCCAGGAGAAGACGCGTCTGGCGGTTAGTCCTGAAGCCCTCAAACCAGGCATTGAACGGCACATCACCTTCATCGAAGGGGAGATCACGGCGCTAAAAAAGCAAGTGCGCGAGCATATCCAGGCCCATGAGCGATTGCAAACTCAGGCCGATTTACTCGTTTCCATCGTCGGCATTGGCCTGGATACCGCCGCCCGTCTGCTGGCTGAACTGGGCGACATCCACGCCGTTGGCTCTGCCCGTCAGCTCGCCGCCGATGCCGGGTTAACCCCCCAGGAACACACCTCGGGCACCTCCGTCAACGGCAAAACCCGCCTCTGCAAGATTGGCAATGCCCGGATGCGAAAGGCGTTGTATTTCCCCGCCATCGCCTTCCTCCGCTGTGCCCCGAAACTTCAGCTGAAGCAGACTGAAGACCGCTTTGGTAGAGACTTGGGCCTAGGTGGTAGCCTACAGGGCGCGGGGCTGAGGGAGAGCCAATCCAGGGCTACGGAAAACCCGTTTGCCCGAGGGAAGGTTAAGCCCGCAGCAGGCGACGTAGGCCCGTCCAGCCAATGATGGTATAGCCAGCGGCCAGCAGCAGACTGGTGATGGAGGTTCGCAGGGCCGACTTCCAGGCCTCCGTTCTCACCCGCCGTTCGGCGTCGGCCCGACGGGTGCCAATTTCCGTTTGAATTTGCTGACGAGCTTGGTCGGCCCGCTGTTGCAAAAATTGGTTCAGACCCTCTGGGTTGTCTTGGTATTGCTGAATATCCTGGGGTAACTGACCGCTTTGGATTGCCTGGGCCAGCAGATCTTCATTTTCCAGCAGTGCCCCAAGCTGGGTTTGTTGCTGGCTGAGTTCGGCGGATAGACGCTGCTCGAGTTCCGTGGTGGCCTGTCCGGCCTCAGCGTTCACCTGCTCTAGGGCGGTGCGGCTAGAGAGGCGTACCGCATTGAGATGGAGCAGCGACAGCAGCAGATAGATCAGGCCTAGCAAGCTAGCTAGGGCACAGACCCAAAAGCGCAGGTCGGTGAACAAGCTTTTGGCATTGGGGTTGCGGCCCACTCGGCTATCGATCCAAAAGCCCGTTAGCAGCATGGCAATACCCACCAAGGGCACAATGCCCCGATCCACCAGTTGTGTCGTCGTCGCCAGTTGCCACTGGGTATTGGTGAGATTGGGGGGTACTAAAAGAACGAGGTAATCCAGAATCGCGGAGAGAATGGCCACCAGCCCCGCCGCCTTGAGGGCGAGGGCCGCAAGGGGGGAAGCGGTTGCACCGGAGACTGCTTGTTCGGACGTCATAAACCTTTGCCAGTTTCTACAGATAACCATTCTGCCCTGGACATCCCCGAAAACCACACATTTGCTACAAAACATTTGAGTTGGGCGATGGATTGGGCTATCACGACCCTCAGGCCCGCTGACGATGACGGCGTTCGCTGCGGTATCGCACATACTCGGCCAACCCCGACAGCAGGGCCGACCCGGTAATCAGCACCACGCTGAGGGCATTGATGTCGGGCTTCACCCCCGTGCGCACCCGACTAAAAATCTCCAGAGGCAGAGGGTTTACACCACCCCCCGCCGTAAAGCTAGAAATCAGAAGGTCATCCATGCTCAGCACAAAGGCCAGCAGACAGCCCGCCAAAATGCCCGGTGCCAACTGCGGAATCAGCACCTTCGTCATCGCCTGAAAGGGGGTAGCCCCCAGATCTAGGGCGGCTTCCTCCAGGTTGGGGTCTAGGTTTTGCAAACGGCTGGATACCACCACCGCAATGTAGGCCAAACAAAACACAATGTGGGCCGCAATAATCGTCCACAAACTAAGGGGAACCGCCACGGAGGTGAGAAACACCAGGGTGGCCACCGCAATGGCAATGTCAGGGATGATCAGCGGCAGATAAGACACCCCCCGGTAAATGCCCTTACCCCAAAAGCGATACTTCGCCAACCCAATCGCCATCAGCGTTCCCAACACCGCCGACACTGCCACGGCCACTAGGGCAATGGTGAGACTATCCGTTAGGGCCGAAAAAATCCGTCGATCCTGAAACAGCGCCCGATACCATTGCAGGCTGAAGCCTTCCCAGTTCGTGCTGTAGCGGGAGCCGTTGAAGCTATACACCGCCAGCACGATAATCGGGAAATACATAAAGCCGTACATCACAGCGGTGAAGAGGCTTTGCCAAGTCACTTTAGGAAACTGGGAGAACATGGGGGTTGGTGATGGATTGTTGGTTATTGGGGAAAAGTTCAAGGTTCAAGGTTGGATGGGGAAGGTTCAAGGTTCACCCTTCACCCTTCTGCCCTCTGTATTACTGAGAGGTTTCCGTCACCGTGCTGCGGTCGCCGTATTTCAGCAGTAGGGCAATGGCGAGGCTGACGGCTAAAATCAGCACCATGCTGAGGGCTGAGCCAAAGCCCCAGGCACGGGTGGGGCCAAGGAATTGATTGTAAATTAGACGGCTAATGTTCATGGAAGAGGCACCGCCCAGCAGGGTGGGCACGACGAAATCCCCTAGGGCGGCGATGAACACGAGCAAGCAGCCCGCCGCAATACCGGGCAGAGTTTGGGGGACGGTGATTTTCCAAAACCGCTGTTGGGGGTTGGCCCCTAGGTCGGCGGCGGCTTCTAACAGGCGAATATCCAGCTTTTCTAGGGAAGCGTAGAGAATCAACACCATGTAGGGCAAAAAGCTGTAGGTGAGGCCAATCAACACCGCCATGGGGGTATTTAGCCAGTTTTGGCTAGGCAGGCCAACCACGCCAAAGATGGTATTCAACACACCGCTGGGGCGCAGGATGGTGATCCAGGCGTAGGCCCGCAGCAGCGAAGAGGTCCATAGCGGCAGAATGAAGGCCACCACTAGCAGGTTGCGCCAGGGCTTGGGAGACATCAGCGCTAGCCAGTAGGCCACCGGAAAGCCCAGCCCCAGGCAGAGCAAGGTGGAACCGAGGGCAAACCCCAGGGATCGCCCGATCACCCGTAGATAAACGGGCTGCAAAATTTGCAGATAGTTGCCTAGGCCGTAGCCCCCCGCCGGTTGGCCCAAGCGCAATCCTGGCACCAGGCTGAGTTCAAGAATCAAGAAGGTGGGAATCACCAGCAGCAGGAGCAGCCATAGTCCCGACGGCCCCAGCATAGCCAGAGGCCCTCGCCAGCGACGGGGGGATAGGGTTTGAGCCAGCCGCGATCCCCAGTCAGGGGAGGACGATGACGGGATAGGGGACTCGGCCAGGGTTATGGTCAGGGTGGTGAACAGGGGACAGGT
>CAZWNR010000189.1:0-7461 GCA_964635665.1 uncultured bacterium
GGAAAAGGGTTCCTGGGGTTGGGCGACCGGGAATTTGAGCCTGGGCCGTAGGTGGTGCTATGGCGACAAGCGCAGCAGAAATCCCAGCTATTCCTAGCCCAATAGGCGCATAAACTTTGAGAAAAGTTGGTATAGCCATCTACATTGGTAAAGTATGTTTCAGTCTAATTAGCCTGGTGAAAAACGGAGGAGTAATTCTCCTATCACTGCCGTATGACCATAGAAAAGCCGCTGGAATTGCTCAGCTAAAATAAGGTTACTGAGCCTAAATGTAATGTAAGCGAAAGCTAAGATCGGATTCAGGGAAGCAATGGCCTAACCGACCTCCATGCTGCTAGTCTCTGTGGCACTGGATCCCTACTTTTGAGGCACAAAGATCTCTTGAAGCCAAGGAAGCCGAATAGTTGGCCACAAGCGTAAAAAAACATTATAGGAAAGTGATAGGAAACGAGAACCTAGCGGCAAAATGGATAGGGTAGTAGGGGGTGCCCCCCTATCGGTCTTCGATGATGCTCCACTCCCCCATGGTTCCTGCTCCCCTTTCGGCCTACGTCCACATTCCCTTTTGTCGGCGGCGGTGCTTTTACTGCGACTTCCCCATTTCCGTGCTGGGCAACCAGCGGCGGGGGGAAACCTCCCTGTCCGTTGAGGGCTATGTGGAGGTGCTGTGTACGGAAATTCAAGCGACGCCGAATTTAGGGGCATCGTTGCAAACGGTGTTTTTTGGTGGCGGCACGCCCTCTTTGCTTTCGGTATCGCAGGTAGAGCGGATTTTGGCGGTGTTGGATCAGCGGTTTGGTATTGATCCCAAAGCAGAAATTTCCATGGAAATGGATCCCGGCACCTTTGATTTGGAGCACCTGAAGGGCTACCTGGGGGTAGGGGTGAACCGCATTAGCCTGGGGGTGCAGGCGTTGGAGGATACGATTTTGGAAAGCTGTGGCCGCTATCACCGGGTTGCGGATGTCTATCAAACCGTGGACTGGCTGCATCGGGTCGCCATGTCCAACTGGAGCCTGGATTTGATTTCTGGCCTGCCCCATTTGACGATGGACATCTGGGAATCGGGCCTGGAGAAAGCCGTTGCCCTGGGGCCGCACCACCTGTCGGTGTACGACCTGACGGTGGAACCGCAGACGGTGTTTGCCAAGCGCTACCAGCCCGGAGATGCGCCCCTGCCCACGGATCAGCAGACCACCGCCATGTATCGCACCGCCCAGCGCTACCTGACCGATCAGGGCTACGAGCATTACGAAGTGTCGAACTACGCCCAGCCGGGGCACCGCTGCCGCCACAACCTCACCTACTGGCGCAACCAGCCCTACTACGGCTTTGGCCTGGGGGCGACGAGCTACACCCAGCACCAGCGGGTCAGTCGGCCCCGAACCCTAGCGACCTATGGCCAGTGGGTGCAGGATTTCCAGGCATCGGGTAGCGTTTACGATGAACCGCCCACCCCAACCATGGAGCAGTTGTTAGATCGCCTCATGGTGGGGCTACGGCTGGCGGAGGGCATTGCTGGCGAAGAGGTACGTTCGCTGTGTGATGCCGACACTTGGGCCGAACTCTACGCGGTTCTGAAGCCTCACCTTCAATCGGGTTGGGTCGTGATCGATGGGGATTCCTGGGACAATGTGCAGCGGATTCGGCTCAGCGATCCCGAAGGTTTTCTGTTCTCCAATGTGGTGTTGGTGGACTGTTTTCGGCAGTTCGATCCGTCGGTCGTGTAGGGCCACAGCCGCCCTGGGAGCCTAGCAGATCAGGGTTCTGGGAGAGTTTGCCTCGACGATTAGATCGTGATCCGCACAGTCCTCCCTAATTACGCCTTTGCAGTAAAGTAGATCCCTGTGACATTTTTATGGCCGACCCATGCCCAAGGTTCTCGTTTCCGACCCCATCGATCAGGTAGGTATTGACATTCTTTCCCAGGTGGCGCAGGTGGACGTAAACACCAGCCTGTCCCCGGAGGAATTGGTCAACGTCATTGGCGATTACGATGCGCTGATGATCCGCTCTGGCACCCGCGTTACCAAGGCGGTGATCGAGGCCGGAAACAACCTCAAGATCATCGGTCGGGCCGGGGTTGGAGTTGATAACGTCGATGTCCCCGAAGCCACTCGTCGCGGCATTGTGGTGGTCAACTCGCCGGAGGGCAACACCATCGCCGCCGCTGAGCACGCCCTGGCAATGATGATGTCTCTGTCGCGCTATATTCCCAGCGCCGATGCCTCGGTGAAATCCGGCGAATGGAAGCGCAAGGACTTTACTGGGGTAGAGGTCTACAAAAAGACCCTGGGCGTGGTGGGTCTGGGCAAAATCGGCTCCCATGTTGCCACCGTGGCCCGCGCCATGGGCATGAAGCTGCTCGCCTACGATCCCTTCATTTCCGCCGACCGGGCCGAACAGTTGGGCTGTCGCCTAGTAGAGCTAGACTTTCTGTTCCGCGAAGCTGACTACATCACCCTGCATATCCCCAAAACCCCCGAAACCGCTAACCTGGTTAACGCCGCCACCCTGGCCACCATGAAGCCCACGGCGCGGATCATCAACTGTGCCCGTGGCGGCATTATCAATGAAGCGGATCTCGCCCAAGCCCTGCGGGACGGCGTCATTGGTGGTGCAGCCCTGGATGTGTACGCCTCGGAACCCCTGGGCGAATCGGAACTGCGGGATCTGGGCAAAAACGTCATCCTCACCCCCCACCTGGGAGCCTCCACCGAAGAAGCCCAGGTCAACGTGGCCATCGACGTAGCCGAGCAAATCCGCGATGTGCTGCTGGGTCTTCCGGCCCGTTCTGCCGTGAACATTCCTGGTTTGCGGCCTGAGGTGCTGGAAAAACTCGGCCCCTACCTGCAACTGGCGGAAACCCTGGGCAACCTGGTTGGTCAACTGGCCGGGGGCCGCGTAGAAGAACTCACCGTACGCATCCAGGGCGACTTTGCCAGCGGTGACAGCAAACCGATCATGATTGCCGCCCTCAAGGGTCTGCTGTCCCACGCCCTGCAAGAGCGGGTCAACTACGTCAATGCCAGCATCGAAGCCAAGGAACGGGGTATCCATGTGATCGAGACCCGCGACGAAGACATTCGGGACTACGCCGGATCCCTCAACCTCAAGGCCAAGGGCAGCCTGGGCGAACATTCCGCCACCGGGGTACTGCTGGGCGGCAGCGAAATCCGCGTCACCGACATCGACGACTTCCCCATCAACGTGCCCCCCACCCAGCACATGCTGTTTACCCTGCACCGCGACATGCCTGGGATCATCGGCAAAATCGGCTCCCTACTGGGCAGCTTCAACGTCAACATCGCCAGTATGCAGGTAGGCCGCAAAATCGTGCGCGGCGATGCGGTGATGGTGCTGAGCCTCGATGACCCTCTGCCCGAAGGCATCCTGGAGGAGATCATCAAGGTAGATGGCATCCGCGACGCCTACACCGTCAATCTCTAGGCGATATTTCCTAGGCCCAGTCGATCACCAACACGCTCTTTTGCCGTGCTCTTGGCCCACAGCAAGGTACATCCTAAATCTCTCTTCCGATGTGGAATGGGAACTTTGAGGATTTTTCCGGCCCCCCTCTCCTCGTGGGAGAGGGGCCGGGGGTGAGGGCCGCGAGGACTTTTTGCTATATGATCCGGGGAAAACAACCTAGGCAAAGTACGGTGATCATGGCATTGGGCAATAGCTGGTGGGAAGTTCAGGTTCTGTGCGATCCGGCCTTAGAGGATGACATCTTCTGGCGGTTTGATAGCTTTGGCAGTCAGGGCACCTCAACCCAGCGGCGGGGTTCCGCCAGCCTTGTCCAAGCCTACTTTGCCCAGCATCGGCTAGAACTGCTCGATTTGTCGGCACTGGCTCTGTTGGTCAAACAAGACGCCCTGTGTAGCGATCTGGCGGTACCCAGGGTAACCTGGAACCTGATTGACGAGGAGGACTGGTCGAAGAGCTGGAAAGAGCACTGGAAACCAGAACCGATTGGGGATCGCTTCTTAGTCACTCCGGCCTGGCTAGAACCCCCGGATGACAACCAGCGCATTGTGCTGCGGCTAGATCCCGGTGTGGCCTTTGGCACCGGGGCGCATCCCACCACCCAGCTCTGCCTGGAATCCTTGGAAATGCGTCTTACCTACGATTCCCCCAACGTCACCATTGCCGATATTGGCTGCGGGTCGGGCATTTTATCGATTGGGGCACTGCTGCTAGGGGCCAAAAAAGTCTATGCGGCAGATGTGGACGATCTCGCCGTCCGTTCCGCCATGGAAAATCGTGAACTCAACCGCCTAAACGCCGAGGATATGCCTGTGCTCCACGGTAGCCTAGAGGAACTGGTTAAGGCCGTTGACGCCCCGGTGGATGGCGTGGTGTGTAACATCCTGGCGGAGGTGATTATGGACTTAATCCCCAATCTACACACCCTGGTGACCCCCAACGGCTGGGGTGTGCTCAGCGGCATCCTGCTGGATCAATCCAAGCTGGTAGCCGATACCCTAGAGCAGTACGGCTGGGTGGTGGCCACCCTCTGGCGGCGCGAGGAATGGTGCTGCCTCAACGTGCGACGGTCGAACGCTTAACCGGATTTGTCGATGTCCTGATGGGATTTTCAGGGTTTGTAGAGTTACTGGCCGGTCGATGTCCTGATGATTAGATTGGCTAACCTCTTGATTGGCTCATTGTTGGATGACGATCCCCCCGAAACCATGTCTGACCTAAGCTTTCTCATTAAGGTAGTGGCCCTGTCGGCGGGGCTAGGCATCGTAATTAAGTACCTGCTGCCGCGCCTAGCCTGGGGCTGGTTAGAGCCTTCCCTGGGGTTAGCCCTAGCACTGTTGGTTGGGCCTTCGGTGCTAATGGCGGTGCTGCTGTGGGCCTGGACGGTGGCTCAACGCCCCCAGGTTGGGGCTTAGCCCATGCGCACCATCGATACCATCAACGAAAAAATTCGAGCGGGGCAGGTCGTCGTCTACACCGCCGAAGACTTTAAAGCCTTGGCCCAAGACCAGGGCATCGCCGCCGCCGCCAAGGCCGTGGATGTGGTGGTGACGGGCACCTTCGAGCCGATGGAATCCGCTGGGGCCATGATTAATCTGGGGCATACGGATCCCCCCATCAAACTGCTGGAATGCTATCTGGATGGGGTGCCCGCCTACGCCGGATTTGGGGCTGTGGATCTCTACCTAGGGGCCAGCCAACCCGTCGCGGTGAGTCGGCTGGCGGAGGGGATGGAGTCAGAAGAAGCGCGGGAACACGGCGGCGGGCACGTTATCGCTGATCTGGTAGCCGGGCGCACCGTTCACCTCCAGGCCACGGGCCACGCCACAGACTGCTACCCTAGGGCCTCACTGGAAACCACCATCACCCGCGACACCGTTAACCAGTTTTACCTGTTCAACCCCCGTGGTCTCTACCAAAATTTCATTGTGGGGGTGAATGGGGGGGATCGGCCTCTCTCGACCTACCTCGGCCCATTGCAGCCCCGGCTGGGCAATGCCGTCTACGCCAACCCTGGGGCCATCTCACCCCTGCTGAACGATCCCGATTTAGCGACCCTGGGCATTGGCACCCGCGTTTTTCTGGGCGGCGGCGTGGGCTATATCGCCTGGGAGGGCACCCAGCATTTCCCCTTGCAGCGGCGGTTGCCCA
The DNA here is from genome assembly GCA_964635665.1 of uncultured bacterium. Lineage (GTDB taxonomy): Bacteria > Cyanobacteriota > Cyanobacteriia > Phormidesmidales > Phormidesmidaceae > Nodosilinea. Next base: position 5,641 of record CAZWNR010000189.1, read on the forward strand.
ACCATACTCCCATTGGCCCTGCGGCTACGGTGGCCTTGGTGGGCGATGCCAAGGCTATGGATGCCCGCTGGGTGCGGGGCTGCTACTTCAAGGGCTATGGGCCGTCGTTAATGATTGGTGTTGGGGTGCCCATCCCCATCCTTAATGAACAGGTGGCCGCCCACTGTGCCGTGCAGGATAAAGACATCGTGGCTCCGGTAATGGATTTCTCCATTCCCCGCCGGGTGCGACCTACCTTTGGCCTAGTGAGCTACGCCCAGCTTAAATCGGGTGCCATTACCATCGAAGGCCAATCTGTACGAACCGCCCCCCTAGCCAGCGTCTACCTGGCTCGCCAGGTGCAGCAGGAACTCAAGCAATGGATCGCCACCAGAGCCTTTGAGCTATCGGCCCCGGTGGCGGCTTTGCCCATGGATCGGGCCTTTCTGCCCCAGGATGCCCTGGGTAATTAGGCCAAAACTAGGTCAACCCTATGCTCCCACTACGCCGAGGCATCCCCCCCATCTGAGATCACCTTACGGGGGCGGGGGCTACCATGGGTGCCCGCAGACTTACGGGGAGGCGCAGCGGAACGGGGGCCACCGGGACGCTTGCCCCCAGGTTTCCGTCCACCACTGCCCTTAGGACGCTTCTTGGGCGGTACAATGCCCACCACCGAGGCGGTCTCCACCGATAGAATTTTGGCGTCGCGCTTGACTTGGAAATCCCAAAAGTAGCCTACGGTGCGGCCTTCGATGTGCCCTTGCAGGGTGAGCTTAAAGGATTTGGCTCCCCCCGGCGTTCGCTTGATGCCCTGGAGAATTTTAACGGTGATCAGCCCTTGTTCCGGCTCATGTTTGACCACCTCACCCCGAATGGAGAAGTAATTCTCGTCCACCGTGGGCCATGGGGCGGTATCACCCTGGGCGGATTGGGCTGCTGGAGCAGGCGTCTGGGCCTCGGGCTCCGGATTTTGAGATGTTTCTGGAGCCTTAGAACCCTTTGCCTTTGTGGCTTTGGGGGCGGCTTCCTGGGGGGCAGCGTCGCCATCGGCAGGGATGGGCTCCTCTGAAGCGTCGTCTTTGCTGCCTTGGGGATCTTCCCCCGGTAATCCTAGGGTCTCAGGCTCCCACACGCCCACAATCTGAAAGTGCAAATCCTGGTCTTCGTCGGTTTCGGTCTCGCGCCGGGTGCGGGGATAGACCACCCACAGGTGCGGTGCCGTGAGGTCGAGATGCTTTTTCACCAGGCTGGTGACCCGCCCTAGCAGCACCGAATCCACCGTCAACCCGTCTTCAGTCATGAGGTTGCCCCGGTTGAGTTGATCGGCCTCGGTAGGAACGTAGGTGCCACGCACCAGACCAATGGCGCGATACTGCATGGGTTCGCTGGGAGGTGCAATGGGCAGATGGCGGTAGGCCTCTGGGTCAAATGCTGGTTCTGGAGGCGCTGGAGGCGCTTTCTCCGGTGGTTTTTCGGCGACGGGAACCACAGGAACCACCCCATGGGATGTGGGCTTGGGGGGCGTGGGCCGCACCGGGCGGGCGGGCGGGGCCACCAGCGTAGGCCGTTCTGCCTGGGGTTTGGTGGCTTCCGATGATTCCCCTGGGGGCGCTGCTGTATCACCCTGGGCTGCGGGCCAGGAATTTTTTTCCATTGCACTCATAACGCCACCGACCTCCTCTCAACGTCAACCGACTAGGTCAACTGACTACAAACCCAAGACTGACCTAGCTGCGTAAGCCTAGCGTAACATTACGGTCTACGGCCTAGGCTGTCTTTAATCTTTCCATGCCTGCATCTCCATAATCCGTATCGTTTGCAAAGTCCTCACGATTAAGT
>CAZWNR010000190.1:0-7453 GCA_964635665.1 uncultured bacterium
CAGGCCCCACCGCCCAAGCTGCCATGGTCTTGGATCAAGGGGGTGGGGCATAGACTTAGAACCAATGCCCTGTCTATCCCTAGCTCGGGTGGAACAGGGACAGGGCCTTAATCGGTGGGACTAGGGATAAATTCGCACGAGTGGGGACATCTCGTAGCGCAGGGATCGCTGGTGCATAAAGCTGTCGAGCACTTGCCGCATGTCGTCTTTGCTGCGGAACGTTTCTAGGCGCTGCCGCAGTTCACCGTTCTCGAATAGCAACAGCGTAGGCAGACTGGAGAGGCGATAGGTATTGGCTAAACGGAGGTTTTCGTCGGCATTGACATCCACGAGGCGAATTTGGCCTTCCCACTCGGCCTGAAAGTGATTGAGCAGGGGGATCACCATTTTGCAGAGGCCGCACCAGGGAGCCCAAAAATGAACTAGTACTGGTAACTCTGAGGCTAAAACGGCGGATTCAAAGGTAGCTTCGCTCACGGAGGTTGACATCGGTATGTTTAAGGAATTTGGTTATTAAATTAATTGTGGCACCTCACTGCACGTTGGCAACATCCCTGGACCTAACCCGTCTAAAACCCGCCTAGTGCCCCAGGCCTCAACCGAGAGACCAGAGGTCATGCCTGGGGCTGAAAAAGGGCTTAACTAGGGGTTGAATCCGCGGGGGGACAGCACCAACCCGTAGATGACGCAACTGGGATCATTGTAGATCAGGGCAGAATGGACGTGAACGGCCTAGGGTCTGACCCCATTGAGGACCGATCCCCCGCTGGGAAAACTAGACGAGGGGCGTCTGGGTTTGACGATTACATGGGTTTGGAACCGACCCCATGGGCTGAGGATACATGGCTGGATAGGAGAGCTTGGGCTTCCTCCACGGGAAGGGGCTTGGCAAAGAAGTAGCCCTGGCCGTAGTCGCAGTGTTCCTGTTTCAGCATGGTCACCTGTTCTAGGGTTTCTACGCCCTCGGCCACCACCTCCATGCCTAGCTTTTGTCCTAGGGTAAGAATGGTGTGGATGATGGCTCGATCTTCGTTGCTTTTTTCCAGCCGCCCCACAAAGGACTTATCGACCTTCAGGGTGTCCATGGGAAAGCGGTGGAGATAGCTGAGGGAGGAATAGCCGGTGCCAAAGTCATCAATGGCCAGCTTGAGATCCAAGGACTTGAGCTTTAGCATCAGGTCGATAGCTGCGTCCACATCCCCCATCACCATGCTCTCGGTAATTTCTAGCCGCACACAGTCTCCACGCACCTGGGTATCTTGAAGGGCGGTTTTCACTTGGCTAATCAGGTCAGACTGACCAAACTGCCGATTCGACAGGTTGATGCTCATGGTGAGGTTGGGATACTGGGGAAACATCTGGTGCCAGGTGTGGAGTTGACGGCAGGCTTCCCGGAAGATCCACTGACCGAGGGCCATAATCAGCCCAGTTTCCTCGGCGGCGGGAATAAAGGCACTGGGCAACACAAAGCCCCGATCCTTTTGGTGCCAGCGCACAAGGGCCTCAAACCCCGCCAGCTCTCCGGTGGCGAGTCGGATAATCGGCTGGTAGTACAGCAGAAATTCCTGGTTATCGAGGGCGCTGAGGAGATCGCTTTCAAGCTGAAGGCGGTTGACCGCTTCGGTGAGCATTCCTGCCGCAAATACCTCAAAGCGAGATTTACCCAGGGCCTTTGCTCGATACATAGCCGTATGGGCGTCCCGCAACAGATCGGCGGGCTTGTGGGCGAGACCAGGCTGGCTGATGGCCATACCCATGCTGATGGTGCTAGGCAGCTTTTGTCCTTGCAGCGTAATCGGCTCTGAGAGGGTGTATTGAAGGGCATCCATCCGCTCCCCCGCCGTCTCGTTATCCATACTGGTTAGCATCAGGGCAAATTCATCGCCGCCCACCCGTGCTACCTTGGCCTCTAGGGGCATGTGTTGAATCAACCGCTGGGCAATGATGCGCAGTACTCGATCCCCCGCTTGGTGTCCTAGGCTTTCGTTGATCACCTTAAATCGATCAATGCCCATGAAGACCACAATCACCGGATCGGCCCCTGGGTCGCTGGAGTGCTGGCGCAGGGCCTTTTGAATGCTGGCGAGAAAGGCCTCACGATTGGCCAGCCCGGTGAGGGGATCGTGGGTGCTGCGGTAGAGCAGCTTGTAGGCAATCACCGCTGAGGTGGTGGTGATAATACCAACGATAGGCTCGGCAATGGGCAGCCAGAGGAGTTGCTGCACGGCGATCCAGCCTACCCCCACGACCCCCACCAGCAACACCACGCTCGACCCCAGCATTAAGCTAGGACGCTTGAGTCCCCAGACTAGGGTGCCTGCGGCTAAGCACCAACCAAATAGCCATAGCCCCTCACTCCAGGGCGGTAAATAGCGATACAGCGCTGGCTTGCCCTCGATCAAATCCAAAAGCTGGCTCACCATCTGGGCGTGGATAACCACCCCCGCCATGGTCAGTTCCTCGTCTTGGTTGAAGCTAAAGGGGGTATAGAAGCGGTCCTTGAGGCTAGCGGCTGTCGTGCCAATCAGCACCACTTGATCCTCAATCCAGGCGGGGTCAAACTGGCCGCTGAGCACCTGGCTCATGGACAATTGACGGGCAGGCAGGTGGCGGCTGTGGTAGCGCAGGAGAATTTGATAGCCACTGCTGTCTACCGATTGATAGCCCCCGTCTGGAGCTGAGAGAACCCGAATGGGGATATCCCCCAAATAGAGGTGATTGTTGTCAGTGCTTAGGGGAAGCGGATCGCCCTGGCTATCCGCGAGGACAACCCGCAGCCCAAAGGAGTAATGACCGCTCTCCGGTCGGCCCACAAACAGTAGGTTTCTCCGAATGATACCGTCTGAATCGGTCGGGAAGTCGTTGAACCCAATGCGCTCAGCCCCCACCGTGGGTGGTGGTGGCACCTCGCCTAACCCCGGCGCATTGCCCACGTTTTTAATGGCGATCAGGTTTTCGGCGGCCAACTGCTCCACTAGGGCCTCAGACCCGGGTGGACGAAAGGTACTGCGGTAGAGATCAAGCCCCACTACCCGAGGCTGGTGCATCTGGATAGCTTCAAGTAAGGCGGCCAACTGCCCGTCTGAGAGTGGCCAGCCGTACTGGCGCAGATCCCCCTCACTTAGGCCAATAATCGTGATACGTGGGTTGAGATCCTGATCAGGCAGGGACCGCACAATGCGGTCAAAAACAAATAGTTCGGCTGGCTCCAGGATTTGTAGCCATTTCAACCCTGTGATACACAAGCCGGCAAACAGGCTCGATAACAGGATAATTTTGCCCCCAGTTGCCAAGGTTTGAGTCTCCGAGGGATAGAGTACCTTCGGTAGTACAACATGGCGGAGAACGTGATTGAAGTATTTAAAAGAGGCTTTCACAGTCTCTGGAATCCCCGATGAGGTCAGTTTGTGGCCATAGGTGCATCCTGTCATCAATGACCCAGGCTGCGGGGCGTGGGTCTGCTTCCATTACGGAAGACGGTAGCACAACCTGAATCCCAACAATGGACTCAAGGTTGCGATGTGCGGAGCACCCACCGATTCCCTGGCATGTTGAAGCCCCAGAGTACGCCTCTTTCTCTGTTCTATCTGAGTTCCGTGGGAACGGCCAGAGAGCGTCATAGGTTGTAATCCTTGGCGGAGAGGAGAATCAGATTGGTCTAATCTGGGAAATCCGCGCCCTAGGCCATGGGGCCAATCGGTTGTCAGGGCGATCTATGGGCTAGGGTGCCCATTCTTGGGGTTCACCTATCGTTGGATCGAATCCGGATTTTATGTCCTGTCTCTCTCCGTAGCCGGAGCTAGTCTGGTTAAGCCATAGCCCCTCTGAAAGTTAGAGAACGTTCCAACGCTGGAGCGTTGTCTGCATGTCCTCGCCTAAGGGCCGATGATAGCCATAACACCAAACTATGGCCAGTACTATGGCCAGTCGCTAGCGGCATGGAACACGGGGCGTTGTTCCCCCATAAAAACCTGATAAAAAACTCTCCCTCATGGTGAGGGAGAGTGATGGAAGGCCGGGACCCCAGTAGAGGGACGCGTTACCCTGAGCACCAGTTGCAGCCAGGGGGCCGTAGGCTATAGGGCACTGGTTTGATCGTCAATCAAGAAATCATCATCATCGATGTTCATCCCTGGGAAGTCATCCCCATCCTCCGATAGCGAGGACGGACGGCGCAGGCCACTGTCCTCTAGGGATGAGCCGCCAATCATCTCATCATCGTCGGACAGGATACTGAGGGTGCTTTCCATGTCGTAGGTGCGAGCCGTCCGATCATCAAGCACCACATCCTGGAGATCGTCGTCGATGATGGCGGACTCGTAGCCTGGATCGATCTCAGGGGCTGGGGCGTCTTCGTAGGCGTTGTAGCCCGTCCCTGCTGGGATCAGGCGACCAATGATAACGTTCTCCTTCAGTCCGCGCAGCCAGTCAGACTTGCCCTCAATGGCTGCTTCGGTCAAGACTCGGGTGGTCTCTTGGAAACTGGCCGCTGAGATAAAGCTGTCGGTGTTGAGGGAGGCCTTGGTGATCCCCAGCAGCACCGGAGTGTACTGGGCCGGGGCACCGCCGGTAATTGACATGGCTTCGTTCACCTGCTCTACCTGGTAGATTTCCACCAGTTCACCGGGCAGCATGGTGGTGTCGCCGCCGTCATCGATGCGGCACTTGGAGGACATCTGCCGCACGATCACCTCCGTATGTTTGTCGGAAATATCAATGCCCTGGGACTGATACACTGACTGCACTTCGTTGACCAGGAAGCTCTGCACCTCTTGCAGACTCATTAGAGCAGCATCGTGGATGCCTTCGCCCCGGCTGAGGTGGTAGTCAAAGAAGACCTCCAGGATTTCGTGGGGGTTGGCGGGGCCATCGGTCAGGTGGTCGGCGGCTTCCACCTGCTGACCGTCAGAAACGATCACATTCTGACCGGGATTGATCGGATATTCCGACACCACTCCGTCATTTTCGATCACCTTTACCTCAACGGTTTCGTCGTCGCTGTAGACCACCTGGGCGGTGCCAGGACGGCGGGCCAAAATACAGGCCTCCTTGGGCTTCCGGGCCTCCAGCAGTTCCTCAATCCGAGGTAGACCTTGGATGATGTCCCCGGTTTTAGCTCGCTCAAACACCAGCAGCACCAGGTTATCTCCCCGCTGCACCAGGTCACCGTCCTCGATGTGCAGCACGGCCCCGGTAGATACGCGGTAAGGGCGAGCTAGGCGCAGGGTCAGCGTGTTGCCGTCGATGCTGGCAACCTCCCCAGACTCGCTGTGGCTAATGCTCGGAGCAAGTTCCGTTTCTGCCACCGCCAGGTCGCCCACCTTGACTGTGGGGGATTGGCCACCGAGGTCAATCTGTACCTGGTCAGAATCGCGCACCACCAGCAGACGACGCACGGCCTCTTGGCCTTCTCGAATCCCGCGTACGACCCCGGATTCCTTACACTTAATCTCCGTCCGAGCCAGGACTGCACCGGGGGGAATTTGGTCGCCATCTTGTACCAGTAGCGTGGTTGTGGTGCTGCCCTGGGTTTGGTCTGCCACGACGTCGCGGCGGATTACCTGGGTTTCGAGCACCACCATTTGCAGACGGGTGACATCGGGATCGACCTCGTCGGGTACCAGTTCAATGTCGGCTACTACGTGGGGAGACTCGTCTTCGATGTCAAGTACGAGTTGGGTACGCAGGAGTTCAACACCATCGACTACCTCAATCCGGTCGCCATCCTTGAAGGGAACCCGCTGCACCGCCCGCAGTTTGATGGAACTGCCTGCGTCCGTGGCCGACCCCTGGCTGGGTACCGAGGGCTCGTTGGGAACGGTGTATTCTTCCACCGGGCGCAGCAAAATCGCAGGCCCTTCGGGGGTTTCTACGTACTCCACGTAGCGCAGGGCGTCGGACACTAGACCGGGCATAATTTCTTCCCCGGCATTCACCAGGGTGCGATCTCGCTCCATCACGTCTTCGGGGGCGTCCACCATGTGCAGATCGCCCGGCTTGATGATGATCTTGCGCAGAATATCGTTCTTCTGGGTAATTTCGACCACACCACTGTTTTGGCAGAAGATGTCCTTCACCACTTCAGTGCCCGCTTCCAGGTATTGGCCATCCTCCACCATCAGCAGGGAGATGTCTTTGTTGACTTCGTGGGTTTCCTCAGGGATCCACAGCAGGGTGCCGCCCTGCACCACTTCGTAGCCCTGCTTGCCCTTGCCCTTCTTGGCCACCTCGACCCCAGAAAACTTGACGATACCGCCCGTCTGGGTCTTGTACTGGTCGTCTTCGAGTTCGGCAATCACCTGGCCGCTGGTGACCTTGGCCCCAGGGGTGGCGATCAACGAGAAGCGTTGACCGTAGGCGGTTTCAATGAAGTAGTGCTCCCGCCCTTGGCCCTGTTCCTTACGCACCTGGGCCTGATCCAGCATCACCGAGGCGGTGATGATCTCTACTTCCCGGCTGCCCTTATCATCTTGGCTTTCGGGCAGACGCACGAAACCGCCACGTTCCGTGGTGAGCTTAGTGGCGGCTAGGGTATCTCCAGCACTAACGTGATCGCCGTTGCGCACTACGGGTTCGGCCCCGGGCAGCAGGTTATACACATCCCCAGACAGCACCCACAGCAGACCGCCGCGCTGGGCCAAGCGGGTGGTGTTGCCTTGGCGGTCGGTTTTCTCCTCCTGCACCAGGCCCTCAAACTTCACTTCCCCAGCTAGGTCAGAGGTCACGTCCTTGGTGGCTTTCTCTGTCACCTTACGGGTGCGCCCTGCGGAGGGCAGTTCCGCCAGCAGTTGTTCTTTCTTGACTGCATCGCCATCATTGACGAACAGAATCGTCCCCTGGGGCAGACGTTCCGTTTGATTTTTGCCACTCACTTCCACCACCAGGTCGGCGTCGGATTCCAGCATCAGGGCTTCTTCGCCGTAGCGGGTACGGAAGGCGCGGCTTTTAAAGCGCTTGGGCAGACGAACCGTGCCGTCCTTGCTAGCGTTGATCCGAGGGGCCACTTCCCCGGTGAACGTACCACCTGTGTGGAAGGTCCGCATGGTCATCTGGGTACCGGGCTCACCGATAGACTGGGCGGCAATGATGCCCACTGCTTCGCCGAGATCCACCATTTCCGAGTGAGCCAAGCTCCAGCCATAGCAGAGGCGGCAGACGGATCGGGTGGCTTCACAGGTGAGGGGAGAACGTACCTTCAACTCTTCTACGCCAGCCTGAACGATCTCGGTGGCTTTCTCGGGAGAAACCGCTTCGTTCTTGGCCAGAATAATCTCCCCGGTTTCGGGATGGACCACATCTTCGGCCACGACTCGACCCAGCAGACGGCTTTCTAGGGGAATTAGGACGCGCTCCCCATCGGTCATGCTGCGCAGGGGAATGCCACGTTCGGTGCCGCAGTCATGCTCCCGAATGATCACATCCTGGGATACGTCCACCAGACGACGGGTGAGGT
>CAZWNR010000191.1:0-5142 GCA_964635665.1 uncultured bacterium
GATGAGCAGGGTGGTTCCGCAGGTGGCTACTCTGGCGAGTCGGGTGGTTCTGCTGGGGCCTATGCCAGTGCGTCGGGCGGTTCTTCCAGTGGACGAGTTCAGGTGTGGCCCATCATCAAGGAAAGCCTTCAGGGTTCTGCGCTATCAGCCCTGCTGCTGGGGATGGCCCTTGGTATTCTCACCCGTCCCGAAAGCGTCTACGAAAGCTTCTACGACCCCCTCTTCCGGGGCTTGCTGTCCATCCTGATGCTGATCATGGGTATGGAAGCTTGGGCGAGACTGAACGAACTCCGCAAAGTGGCTCAATGGTATGCGCTGTATGCCTTTGCCGCCCCCTTCCTGCATGGATTTATTGCCTTCGGTCTGGGGATGATTGCCCACTACGCCACCGGATTTAGCCCTGGCGGTGTCGCTCTCCTAGCCGTCATTGCCGCCTCCAGTTCCGACATCTCTGGGCCTCCCACCCTGCGGGCTGGTATTCCTTCGGCCAACCCCTCTGCCTACATTGGTGCCTCCACTGCCATTGGTACCCCGGTTGCCATTGCCCTGTGCATCCCATTATTTGTCGGACTAGCCCAGTCGCTGATGGGGAGCTAAGCTCAAGACGGTTTAGGTTTTCCGGTGCTTCCGTAACCCAATAACCTAGTGGTTCAATGAACATCCATGCAAGGAGGTAATCTACATGGCCAAGCCAGCCAAAAAGCTCGTGATCGTTACTGAAAAGGTGCTGCTGAAGCAGGTTGCCAAGATCATCGACGAAGCCGGGGCTACCGGGTACACGGTGGTTGAAACGGGCGGCAAAGGGAGCCGCAGCGTGCGCTCGTCGGGGCAACCCAGCGTGTCCGACACCACCTCGAATGTCAAGTTTGAGGTTCTCACCGACACCAAGGAAATGGCCCTCGAGATTTCGGATCGGGTTGCCATCCAGTATTTCAACGACTATGCGGGCATCGCCTACATCTGTGACGCAGAGGTGCTATACGCGCACAAGTTCTGTGGTCCAGAGGGTTGTTGAATTCGTAGAACACAATTAATAGAACACAAACCTAGAAAGCCGGGGCCATGCTCCGGCTTTCTAGGTTTGTAGTGAGCGATGAGGCCGCACCACAGGGGAGTCGGGGTGAGCCAAACCGGATTCGGTATCAGGTATCATCGCGATATAAAAGCAAAGATAGCCTCAGGAATAATGGCCTCGTGAGACCTTGGAAGGTATAGTGTCCTCTCCAAAAGCGTGCACCCATCCTCCACACATCCTCATCATCGAGGATGACTACGCCAATCGACTGCTGTTTTCTGACTACCTTACCTTTGCTGGATTTACCGTATCGGCCTTGGCCGATGGCCTACGGCTTCAGCAAACCCTGGCAGACTTGAGCCCAGATTTGCTAGTGCTCGATCTGGGTCTGCCGGATCCCGATGGCTATCAGCTCCTGGAGATGCTGCAAACCCCAGCGGGCGGGCTAAGGCTTCCGGTGGTGGTGGTTTCTGGCTATGCCTTCCTAGAAAACCAGGAGCGCGCCTTCGCCCTAGGGGTCTGTCGTTACTTGGTCAAACCCGTACGACTAAAGGAACTGGTGCAGACCATTCGCGAAGTATTGGCCCCTTGATACCCAATTCGGATAGCTTCCCCCTGCCATCGATGGGGGCGAGGAAACCTCACCCCTACGGCTTTCTGGGTTGGGAATCGGGTTTTTCTGATGCGGATTGGATAGGAGGGGATCGCCTAGGATAACGGGCTAACCTGCTTCTCCTAGGGTTGGTCAGGTTGAGATCGGCGCTGGCTGGCCAAAAATTGCTCTACCTCGCGGCTGAGCTGTTGCAGGGAATCGCCAATTTCGGCAATGGAGGCTTCAAGCTGGGAAGATACGGCCATGGCCGATTGCAGACGGTTCAAAATGTCGCGAACTTGCTCTTGGTATCGAGCCTCAAACTCTGTTGGATTCATGTTAAAAGGCCTTACGACGGTGACGACAGGAAATCAGGGGGGTAGCTATAAATACAGCCTAGCCTGAATCAATTCCGGCCCATTTGAAGCACTTAAAAGGATTTAAATGCTCAATAGTGATTAAGCTAGGGTATTAATTGATTCTAGCGAATCTGTGAAAATACTCAGGCATCAGCAAATTTACGATCCCCTACCAAACAATATCGCGATCTACATGGGTTCGGATCGGTAGCATAACCCCCAAATATTGTAAAATGCCCCCGAATATTCCCGGCCAGGCATCTCCCTGACGGTTATTCGCCCCAGGGCAGGCCACAATCCTGAGAATCGCTATATTTGGGTAAGAGGGCGTTTAAAAAGCTGACGCGTGTCCTAAGTTATCCCCATAAGGGCCGTGCGTCTAAATGAAGTGCCGGAAGCATTGATCGGCGTAGGGTGCATAACGCCAAGGCGAGACTAGCGTCAACGCGAAGCAATGCACCGACAGGAAAGCTGGCAATTGGTACCTTATGTTCTTGCGTGTCCCTAAGGTCAGCCTCAGCCGTCAAAAATTCCGTAGATTTACACCGATTTAACGATTTAACGATCGAACGCACCTGAGGCAACCCTTTTCAAACGCTCTCTAAGTCGTTGGAATATCCCTAGGGAAGCACAGCCTTCAGAGCTTGCAGCAGGGTATCCACATGGGTCGGGTCGCTATTGTGGCCCATCAGGCCGATGCGCCACACTCGGCCCGCCAGTTCGCCCAGGCCGCCGCCGATCTCGATGTTGTATTCCGTCAGTAGTTGCCGCCCCACGGCCTTGGCATCTACGCCATCGGGCACGCGCACGGTGGTCAGGGTAGGTAGCCGAAATTCTTGGGGCACATGGCAGGCGAGGCCCAAATCCGCCAGCCCCGCCCAGAGGTATTCCGCCGTGTGTTGGTGGCGCTGCCAGCGGGCCTCTAGACCTTCCTCCGCCAGCAGGCGCAGGGCCTCCCGCAGGGCATAGGTGAGGTTGACCGGGGCGGTGTGGTGATAGGTTCGTTCGCGGCCCCAATACTGCCGCAGCAGGGCCGCATCCAAATACCAGTTGGCTACAGGTTGGGCGCGTTGCTCCAGCTTTTCCACCGCCCTTGGCCCCATAGTGAAGGGGGAAATTCCAGGGGCGCAGCTCAGCCCCTTTTGGCTACAGCTATAGGCCAAGTCCACCTGCCAGTCATCTAGGAAAATTGGCACGCCGCCCAAACTGGTGACCGTATCCACCACCAGCAGACAGCCCTGTTCTCGGCAGGCGGCCCCTACTCCCTCTAAAGGCTGACGCACCCCGGTGGAGGTTTCGGCATGGACGATGGCCATCACCGCAGGCTGGTGGGTCTGGAGGGCAGCGGTAATTTCCTCCAGGGTGAAGGCCTCGCCCCAGGGCTTTTGAATCGTGACCACCTCAGCCCCGTAGCGCTGGGCCATGGTCACTAAACGATGGCCAAAGTAGCCCTTCACCGCCACCAGCACCCGATCCCCCGGTTCAATGGCGTTGGCCAGGGTGGCCTCCATGGCCGCCGAACCCGTCCCGGCAACGGCGTAGGTGAGTTCGTTATCGGTCTGCCAGGTGTAGCGCAGCAGTTCCTGCACTTCATCCATCATCACCAGGTAATCGGGATCCAGGTGGCCAATGGGTTGATGGTTCATGGCCGCAATCACCTGGGGATGGGCGTTGGATGGCCCTGGCCCCAGCAGCAGCCGATTGGGCACCACCAGGGGTGCAAGGGAGGGCCGATGGGTGTTGCGGACGGAGGTTGGGGAGGTTTGGGAAGCAGAGGATGCGGTCACCATGGCAAAATCTCGCGTCTAGGGCCAAAGGGTCAGGTAGTGCTATTTTCCTACGGAAGGGGATCGCCAGAAGGGCCAGATCGCAGCGATCATCTATTAACAGTCATGAAGTAGTTGCTCAGTGAGCCGCCCCTTGTTGATCCATCGTCCACCCAGCGTCGCCTAGGTAAGGAGGAAGTGCACTTGCAACTATGGAGAAAGCGCATCCTGCGGTGGGCCGTAATGGCGGCAGCGATTCTGTTTTTGGGGCGCACGCTGAGGGATCATTGGGCCGAGGTGCTGGCCCTTCAGATTCAACCCGATGCCGCTGGGCGACTGGGGGCATCCCTGGGCATGACTCTGCTGGCCCACGGTTGGTCGGGTTGGGCCTGGAGCTGGATTTTGCAAACCCTTCAGCAACCTGTGGGGGGCCGTTGGGCTGTGGCGATTTACCTCAAAACGAACCTTTTGAAATACCTTCCGGGGAACATTTGGCATTTTTATGGGCGTATTCAAGCCCTGCGTAGCCAGGGCATTACTCCGGTACCCGCCATTCTGGGCGTAGTATTGGATCCAGTGTTGATGGCGGCGGCGGCCTTGCTGGTAGGTTTAGCCGATCCCACGATCTACTGGCCCGGACAACTGACACTACTGGCTTTGGTGCTGACGGGTCTGCATCCCAAGGTTCTCAATCCCCTGCTGAGGAAATTGGGCCAAGGTAAGGCCCAAGCCCTCGCAGCTTATCAAAAACGAGACGAGTCCCAGGCTTTAGAATCATCCGCTACAGCCTCGTCACTCCCTCAAGATCTAGGGGCTGCCCCTGTCTTGCTAAAACGCTATCCCCTCAAACCACTGGCGGGCGAAGTAGGGTTTGTGCTGCTGCGCGGCCTAGGATTTGGGCTGATTATCAGCGCCCTCAGCCCCCTTCCGCCAAGCCTCTGGCCAACGGTGATCAGCCGCTTTAGCCTCGCTTGGCTGGCGGGGTTGATCATCCCCGGCGCACCAGGGGGCCTGGGAGTCGTGGAAGCCCTCGCCGTACCGCTGCTCCAGGACACCCTCCCGGTGGCGGTGATCCTCAGTGCAGTCGTACTCTATCGCTTGATCAGCACCCTGGCCGAACTGTTGGGGGCCGGAATCGCCCAAGGGTTGGATACACTACGCTAACCCTAACCAACCCCCAATAACCAACAACCAACCCTCACCCCCTCACCCCATGCCCACTTCACCCCACCCCCCTGCCCCCGGCGGTTTACTGATTACAGGAGCCAGCGGCTTTTTGGGAGAACCCCTCATCCAGCTTGCCCAGAGCCGGGAGCGGGTACAGGGCATCTACCATCGGCATTCCATACGTCCGGTAACGGCTCATCCAGGGACGGTTGATTCAGGGACAGTTCCTGCGGTGGCAGTGGA